>CAZFLA010000014.1:0-31711 GCA_964519405.1 uncultured bacterium | reverse complement strand
ATCGTAGCCCCGCTGCAAAAAGCTTGAGTACACTGCAAATACCGGCACAAGCCCCTGCTTGGCCATGCCCGCGGCCATGGCCACAGCGCTGCCCTCGGCAATACCCACATCGAAAAAGCGCTTTGGATATTTGCTGGCGAATTGGGTAAGACCGGTGCCATCGGGCATCGCAGCCGTAATAGCAACCATATTCGGTGCTTCATCAGCCAACTCCACCACAGCATCCGAAAATACTTTTGTGAAACTTGGGCCGTTAGCGCTGCTTTTTTCCATTTTTCCGTCGGCAACACAGAACGGCGGTACCCCGTGGTAGCTTCTTGCATTATCTTCGGATGGTGCATATCCCTTACCTTTGGTGGTAATAATATGAACCAGAACGGGTCCTTTGAGTTTTTTAGCGTCGGTCAGCACATCGATTAACAGTTCCGTGTTGTGACCATCTATTGGGCCAAGATAGCCAAAGCCCATTTCCTCAAACATAGCCCCTGTGTTTTCCGGTGCAATATAGTGAGTGATGCCTCTCTTTAGGCCTTTACTGGCTTGCTTAGCAATATGCTTGGCATCGCCAGGCAGACGCAGCATGGCTTCAGATGCGGCCTCTTCAGCCTCTTGATACCACGGTTTGCTGCGAAGCCGGGTCAGCATCTGAGCAAGTGCACCCACGTTTCGGGCAATGGACATTTTGTTGTCATTTAGGATGACGGTCATGTTAGTTTGCGCATCACCAGCGTGGTTGAGTGCTTCCAGCGACATGCCATTCGAGATGGCGGCATCGCCCACAATAGCCACGATGTTTTCTGAGCCACCGCGAAGGTCGCGTGCTGATGCAAATCCGAGTGCGGCAGATATCGCGGTGCCTGCATGCCCAGCGCCCCAGCAGTCATAGATGCTTTCATCGCGTTTTAAAAATCCAGCGAGTCCTTGATATTGCCGTAGTGTGCCAAAAGAATCGCGTCTGCCTGTCAATATTTTGTGCGAATACGCCTGATGACCGGTATCCCAAAGCAGTTTGTCTTCGGGAGTGTTGTAAACACGATGTAAAGCAATTGTCAGTTCCACGGTTCCGAGGCTTGATGCCAGGTGACCGCCTGTTTGACTGACAGAGCTTATAATCATCTCGCGCAGCTCCTGTGCAAGCGTGCTAAGGCTTCCTAGAGCTAAGCGTTTGATATCAGCAGGGCTGTTGATAAGTGGCAGAATTTGATCGTTCTTTTGTGAAGGGCTCATGTTTATATGGTACCGCATCTCCATGCTGTCAAGCCAAATTACTAATTAACACACATACCAGTAGACTAAATACACAGTTATATATACCGGAATATAATACAGCCAACCGCAGCATATGTTGCGCAGTTGGCTGATGGATGGTATGCAGATACGCCTGTGACTATCCTTGGTTGTGCTGATTGCCGACAGATTGCCTGGCGCACCAAAGCACTGCGTTATACATAACCCGGCGTACAGCCGCGTTATGATAGGTTGGATTTCCTTCATGACCTGGGCGGAAGTAAAAGACGCGTCCTGCACCTTCACCTTGTCCGACACCGTTGCCTGGGCCGCTTGCGAATTCAGGATCGATACCATCGCCTACTGTCCAGCAGATACCTGATGGGAAATACTCACCACCGGCAGGATAGTAGCTTTGTAGTACGACTGTCTGTGCTGGTGGAACATCAAAAGGAGCGCCATACATCTCTTCTTCGCGCAGAGTGAAGTCGCGAAGCCCGTAAGCGATGGGATGGTTAGGGGCACAAACAAAAACTCGCTCAGGATGGTTATCTTCACGCCAACCACCCTTAAGGTGACCTGTGCAGTTTAGTACAGTTCTAAAGACTTTGCTGTAATGAGCACTATGCAGTGCAATTAGTCCCATTCCGTGATGGTGAACACGCTCCTTAATTCTCTGTGCAACATCATCATTTACTTCAGAGTGACGGGCATGCCCCCACCATAAAAGAACATCGGTGTTTTCGAGTAAGTCTTGTGGGCAGCCTTGGTCGGGCATGTCAAGATGGGCTGTAGTGATTTCGAGCTTCTTGTTGGAGTCTAGTTTGCCAAGTCCATCAGCAATGGCTCCGCGAAGACCTTCCGGATACAAGCTCTTGTTGGCATGGGAGGGGTTCTCATCCCAGATGAGAACACGGATTTTTGTATCATTCATATATAAACTCCTAGGCTAGTTTTATACTAATTATGCTGTACTCACATCAATTATACGTCGAAACAGCCATATGCGTTGCTCTAGCATTGCGAAAACGGGTATATTCAGTGTGATGATTCGCCCGATCGGGCAACTAAGGTGGACTTAAAGCAACCATGCAGGCTTATACAACGCTGCCGATATTACCATATTCAGATATTACCTTTCCTGGAATGCCGCTCGTGGTAGATATATGCGATCTCAACAGCCGTAAGTTAATTGAGGATGTCATAGATGAAGATCTACGAATGGGGCTAGTTCTCAATCATCCGCAGGAAAGAGGGATGTCTGGGTATGACATCTCCGTGTGGGGATGCAAAGTGAGAATAACCTCGATGGAAAATCTGCCTGAAGGCCGAATACGTCTTTGGGTTACCGGAGAACAGTCATTCCGAGTGTTAAGGATACAGCGTGAGAACCCTTACATGGTCGCAGAGACAATGCTGTTTCCGGAACTTTCGCGTGATGATAATATCACAGATACCCGGATCATTGGCGTGGCCAGCAAACGGCTAGAAGATTATCTCAGATTATTGATGAAGAACCCTGATATTGATCTTCAGATGGCTCTTCCCAGAAGTGTGCGTGCTTTAGCGAACACGATGTGTGCCGTAGCCCAGGTGGAACCCCACATCAGACTAAGACTTCTTGAGCTTCATGTATACGAGGATAGGCTGAAGGCGGCTTTGGGGGTGTTGGAATCTGAGATATTAAAGCTTAGGAACGAACCGAGATTTGTTCCTGTCAGCGCTGAGGAGTTTTCTGGACCTAAAGACCCTAATCTTCCGAGCAACTAGTGTATCTACAAAAAAAGCCTTCTGTGTAACCACAGAAGGCTTTTGAGCTTTGGCTATTTACTGACCAGCAGGAGCTACTGGTGCAGGAGCAGATGGAGCCGGAGCTGTTGTTGTTGCACCAGGCTTGGCCGGGAACGTGCCAGGAGGTGGTGCTTGCTCGCCACTAGTTCCTGCCTGCTTATTCAACGCTGCCCAAACGATGCCTGCTACCACTGCGATAACGACCAAAACGACGACGACCGCTGTTGCAGGGTTAATTTCTTTCTTCATGCGTTTCCTCCGTATAGACGTAATAAGAGTAAACCGGAAGTTCCTGTCACTCAGGAACTCTGTAGCCAGTATACCACCGAACTACAGCACATAAGCATATCATACCCTATGTACCCTTTATATTCACAGTTTCGGCACAGGATTCCTGCTATTTCTCTACTGCTTTTGTCTCAGCAGCTCTGTCGGTAGATAGATCGGCGTTCATAAATGGTGGCTCTAGTGGTGTCTGCAAATAGATGCTAGGCGTAATATCAAGTGTGACGGTTCCGCTTATCATCGTGCAGTCCAACAGGTGTCCACCAGCCGAACGCTGTTTGTTAACATAGTGAAGATGGTATCCTGGAACGTTGATACCATTCAGCCATTGAGGACACCAGAATCCAACCATATCACCCTGTGTGTCGCTCAGTGAAAACACTGACTGCTTTTCTATGAGCTTTGCTAATGCGATGTATGGTGGTTTTTGCCTGGGTACGCTGCGTGTCTTGACCTGACTAAAATTCCCATTAATCCGTATCGCTGCCACATAGTTTTTTGATGGCAGTAAACTTTCAATCAGCTTCTCAAGTTCGTTAAGACTAGTTGGTCTATCGATTTTTACCGTGATATCTTTGTCGAAGTGGGTCAGGCACGCGAATGGGGTAGTGGTGTTTCGTGACATGGGATACACCTTACCGTTGCTGTTAACTTGGTAGCATATGCCATCAAGAACAACCATCTCTCCATCGAGTGCGGTGAAGGTTCCGATACCAATATTTCCGTGCTTCAAAAGGTTGCCGATCGTTAGTGAGCCATCATATATTCCTTGCAGAAGGCTATTGATGGTGCTGTATTGGTAGAAACACTCCTTGCTATCTGGCGATTGTGCTTGCGTGGTATTTGAGAAGCACAGAAGCGCTGCTAATATATAGAAACCGATCTTTTTCATGCTGCAGTCATCCTCATGTTGTCGTTAGGTATGTATGTTTTTGGCAAGGCTGATTGACAAACAACACTACTGTATAGCTTAAACTGGTTACTTTTGAACCTGTCTCATACAATACACTAAACTGTTGGATTCCCGGTGGTTGGCAATGCAGTCACAGCATTTACCATGGTTTTTACAGTCTGTGGCAATACATGGGCATTGCTTGTTGTTGCGGGCTCTGTTAGGGCAATCATCGGTCCATTCAGTATTTGTCATTGGTTTTCTCCCATAGTCGCGATGCATGATAGATATCACTATAATCGTGAAATATTGTGGAAGCCACAGCCAAAGCTGAGGCTTCCAATACGTCCTGAACTATATCTTGCTGCGATAATAATCGAGGGCGATCTGCAGCCCTTCTTCAAGGCTGATAGATGGGCGATAGCCAATACCGGCTTCTGCCGCCGCGATATTCGCGCTGCTGAACTTTACATCTCCCAAGCGTTCTGGTTCATAGCTGACGTTGAGCTTATCACCAAAACTCATCTTCAATACGGTAATTAGGTCGTTCAAGCTAATGCAGCGACCGCTGCCAATGTTATAAATGCCAGGCTTGCTATCGGGTGATGAAGCTAATATGTTAGCTCGAACAACGTCAATGACAGATACGAAGTCACGTGACTGCTCGCCGTCACCAAACACATGCAAGGGCTGATCTGTGAGCGCTGCAGTGATGAACTTAGGGATAACTGCGGCATATTCGCTTTGCGGGTTCTGACGTGGACCATAGACATTAAAGTATCGCAGACAAACGACCTTCAAACCGTAGCACTCGCTGAATACACGAGCGTATATTTCACCCTGCAGCTTATTCGCAGCGTATGGTGAAAGAGGTTCAGGAGCCATAGTTTCAAGCTTTGGCTGTTTAGGGTTATTCCCGTATATTGCTGAGCTGGTAGCAAACACGACACTTTTCACTGCTGCGTCGCGAGCTGCCATCAGCACATTGAATGTGCCTGTTACGTTGACATCATGACTGGTCGCAGGATCGGCTACCGAAGCGGGAACTGATGCAATGGCTGCATGGTGAAATACGCGGTCTACACCTTGCATGACTTTATTCATCAGATCAAGGTCAGTAATGCTGCCTTTAACGAAATTCTTGACACCTGCAACCTCAAGGTTACTGACGAAACCGCTTGATAAGTCGTCGATGACAACGACGTCGTCACCTTGCTGCACTAGTTGATGGGCGATATGCGAGCCGATAAACCCTGCACCGCCCGTAATAAGACTTTTCACAGATTCCTCCAACGGATGTTTATATACATACCATATATGGTTTTGTTTGATATCGCTTAGTTGAAGCCGCCATGCATACCGCAGTGGTGCGGACTGCTCTCTTATATTTTGGCACGTGATGGATGCGAATTCCACCTGCCGTCAATTCTGCCGAATACAACCAGTATCATCGCCCAAAAGGGTGCAGACGCAAGTGCTGCCAACTGACAGAGGAAATTGCGCTTGCCGAGTAATACCATGAGCAGCAAAACTGCCAACAATGCAAATAATGCGTGACTATGTGAACATACTGCAACCAGCATGACGGCTATATCTAGGGGCAACATAAGCCTGCTGAGTTTGTGACACGCCCAAGGACAGAAGCATCGTGAAGCGGCGAGAATGGCCCAAAAACGCGGCATAAACACCAACTGCCAGTTTCCAGCCGATGTCCGCACTTTCCGCTTCCATTCGGCAATCTGGTTATATGGACGGTCATCAATGGCTGTGGCAGCAGAACAGACCGCAACGCGGCCTTTCTGTGCCGCTGCGACCATGCCCATCCAAACATCATCCAGCACGACACCATTTGGTATCGGATGCCAGTATTTTCGCCGCATCGCACAGATAGGCCCGCACAAACCTGTTGTTGTTCCAATATGTGAATGCAGTAGGCGTATTTCTGTATCGGCATCCCAGTAGGTGCCTAATGCACATCGACTCATTGAGGGCAGCTTCAGTACACCGCTGACGGCTGCAACATTTGGAGCGTGAAGCGCACGAACTAGCTGCATCACCGCGTCAGGCAGGAATACTGGTCGGGCATCCGTGAACACCACGATAGGCGCGTCAGATGCGTGGCTCATAGCAACATTCAAGCAGTGACTTTTTCCGGAATGTGTAGGTATTTCAATCACCGTCGCGCCTTCATAGCGGGCGATCAGGGCTGTATTGTCGCTGCAGCCATCACAGACAATGATTAGCTGTATGAGCTCAGCAGGGTATGTTTGCGCACGGATGTTACGAATTCTGCGTTGGATGATGGCTGATTCGTCATGCGCACAGATCACCACGCAAACTTTGGGGAATTGTTTGATCTCTGGTGGAATACTCTGGTGTTCGTGTGACTTAATGGCAAACAGCCGCAGAAACCAGCGGTAACCATATACCGTAAAGACCACGTGCAAGAAAGCACAGAATGCCCATATATACATCCAGAACGGTAGATGTATTTGGTATAGCAACCACGATACTACAGGCATTCCCATGTTGATCTCTCGATTTAGCCAATTGCTGCTGTCATAATGATCATACGAAAATGGGCCCCTCAACTGAGTTGAGAGGCCCACTAGCAGGTAGGGAGGTTAGCTCTTGTCGTTCTTGTTGAACGAGGAGCGATCCATAACCTGACGTTCATTTACCGCATCGGATTCGGTTGTCGCCGAGTTGTCTGGCGTTGCGGAAGGCAGTTCTGACGGAGACTGCTGTGCGTTCTGTTCAGCCACCATTCGGCGCATACTCTTTGTCTTACGAGCGCGTCGGTTAGTTGGAGCAGGCAACGCCTCCTCACCTTCTGGGCGGTAGTAGCGATAGTAGTGGTTGTTGAAGTGATAGCTTTCAACCGTCTCAGGGTTGGCGTCATTCAACACAACACCCAGGTGCCGCAGGTTGTTCTTGTTGAGCATTTCGCGGATGCGTGTCTCGTTGCCTCGCGGTGGCTGGTTAGCACGCACGATAACAACAACAGCATCAACCACGCTGGCGTAAACTGTAGCATCGGCAAACACGGCAGCAGACGGTGTATCAATCAACACAACATCAGCTACGGATTCTAGCTCGCTCATAACTTCCGTCATGCGCTCTGATCGCAGCAGCAACCAAGCGTTTCGTGGCACTGGTCCACCAGGAAGCACCATCAGGTTCTGAATGTCGGTCTCGCGGAGTGCTTCAGTTAGCAGGTTCTCACTAGATAATACTGTGCTCAGACCCGCTTCGTTGTCAATACTAAAGACACGGTGGAGTTTCGGGTGACGCATATCACCGTCAACCAATATAACTTTCATACCGCCTTGCGCTAAGGTAATAGCGAGGTTCGTTATTGTGGTGGTGCCGCCCTGACCTGGCCGCGCGGTGGCGCCCATGATGCTCTTAATGTCAGGGTTTTCCTTTAGCGTTCTGATGATATCTTCACTAACAAACCGGTAGGCTTCTGCGTATGGCGATGATGGAGCTAAGTATGTGATCTTGGAGAGATCGCTTGGTGCTCCACCCTCGAGTGCTGGGATGATACCTGTTACGGGCAAGCCCAGCAATCGCTCCACGTCATCGGATGTTTTTACCGAGTTATCATACATGTCGACGAGCACTGCAAATCCAACGCCCATTAATACCGCTAGGAACAGCGCACCTACATAGGCCAGCTTGGGGTTTGGTCCTGCTTTGATAGGGCCTTCAACACGTGCAGGGCCCAGTGTGTAGATGAACTCTTTATCGGTAGCGCTCAGGTTCAATAACGCCGCACTGTAGCGTCCAAACATATCTGTGTATGCTTGCGATGCTCGCGCATAGTCATCAGTCGCTTCTTGAATGTCAACATCAAGACCCTTGAAGCTGGAGATGCGTCCCTCGATAGACTTCAACTGGGTGTTCAGCGAGCCCAGTTGGCTGCTGAGGTCTGCTCGTTTTGCACGAAGGTTGTCAACTTCCGACTTCAAAGAATAGTATGCAGGATTGGTGATGAGCGGCAGGTTCTTCTTTTCGTCTTTGATGCGGGCTTCCAACTCCACGATGCGTCGCTTATACTCCTGCATCGTTGGATGGCCGTCAGCATACTTGCTTTTACCGCTGGCATACTGCGTTTGAGCGGCAGCTAGTTCTTTTTCCATCTCAAGCGTGGTCGCCGATTTACCTGCGTCGTCAGGCATCGTCGATTTCATTTTGTTTAGCTGCGCTTGTTTTACGGCTAATGAGGAAACCGTACCTGCTAAGCTAGAGGCAATTGCTTCAAGCTGGGTCCTTACAGGGGTAGCCACGCTGTAGTCGTAAGTGATGGCCTTGTCGAAGTCGGCGAGGTTGCGGTCGACGCGAAGGCTTCTCAGCTTATCACCAGCAGCCAACATCGCTTTACGAGTATCGACTAGTCGTGCTTTGTAGAATGAGACTTGCTCTGCTAATGGCTGTTTGGAAGTAGTTTCGTAAAACTTCTTGAAGGCCTGTGTCAGCGCATCCACCAAATACTTGGCGTTATCTTTATCTTTATCTTCTACAGAAAATTCAATTAAGTCAGTGACGACATCATTTGTCGATGAACCTTTTTTGTTGGTCATAGAGACAGGAACGATCGTCGCCTTAATCTTGCCGCCACGGATCATACCTTCAATGTCTTCGCGTTCCAGCTTCATGTGGCTGATTACTGTTTGGTTAGCAAAAACCGGTGCATTGCTGCCATACAGGTCTCGGAAGGTGGTTTTGCAGATATCGTCAGTAACGGCAGGGTTAGATGCCATCTCAACTAAAGTTGCTAGACGCCGCATGCGCTCATCTGTAGGATTGAAGGGGTTCATGCCCATCCCTGTATCACCAGGCGGCTTTAAGATGCTTTCAGATGGCCGGATACGCCGTGTGGCTTCATATGTACTGCCGCTAAGTTGAAGCAGTATGAAAACACTGGCGAAAATCACCATCATGACAGCGATGACGAGCCAAGCTCTTCTCTTTACAATTTCTAGCAGATTACGAATATCGAGTTTGACCTCGGTGCTGTCGTCTACAACTTGGTTCATGAGAGATGATATCTCCTTACTCTACTCTTTGATGACGAAGTTAATTCCTAGTGCTTATCGATTGTTGCTGACAACTGATGTTGCACTTTTGCAGAGATCGTCTGACACAATGATATAACACAATCAGGCGGATACATACCAGCATTTTCCATCGGGATCATCAGACGAACCATCGCGCCCATTGCTGGTTGGCGATGGAGACGCTTAACAGCCAATCCCATATTATGCCGTACCAATCCTACATTAGCTGCATCCCCTTGAATGTAGCTATATATGATAAGTATACGTGAACTAGCTTTTTCCATCAACATGGCGCGAAACGGTATAGCTGTGCGCGTTCCCAATACTTTGAAGCGATATTCGTTCTGTAGGTTCCAACCATCACCAGGCAGACAGTATGAGGGGCTGTGGAAGCTGTTTTTACGGTGACCATACACTATTAAAACATCACAGTATTTGCCGGAGGTGTGTCGGTAGGTACGATTTATCACCGCATCGGGCGTCAGTAGCTCAACGGCTTCATTAGGCAGTCTGTTAACATCAGTGGTGATCCAGTTGCCTATTGTATATGGCACATCAAGTGTGTTGATCGGCACTGTCGGCGTATGGTGATCTGATGCCTCTGTGATGGCGATGACCCACCTAGCAGATAGCAGCAACACCAATGTAACAACCACTCGAGGTATTAGGTGTGATGTATGCGGTATCCCATCTTGTGGCTTTAGCTCAGTTTTTGTTGGGTAATGTGTGACCATCCATTGACGCGCAGTGTTGAGTATCCAGCCAGTGATCACCAGTAGGATAATGCCCGCAGAGTCATGAAACATCGCAAGCGCAAAGTCCTTATCGATGTAGTGACCAACGATGTAGATCATCGTAATGCGAACGACATTTGCTATTAGGGCGATTGGGATGGCACCGAAAAAGAGAAGCCACTGCCGCAGCCTGCTAGTATTCATAGAAGCTGCCATCAGCGCCGCTACGGTCGTAATCGCCATAAACGAGCGAATACCGCTGCAGGCCATGGATATCTGTGCATCGAATTTGGGAGTCCACATGTGAACTCCTTCGCGTTCGATAGGCATGATCAGGTGCAGGATCGTTCCCGATGCTGCTGCACTGAAATGCTGCATCGGAACACTGAGTTTATCGATCAGAAAGTCGGGCCAAGGGACAGCCATGAACAAAAACGCTAGGGCGAACTGATGCGCCTTGACCCACCCCATGCCATACAACAACCCGCACAAACCGATGATGGCAGTAGGTAGGCTGATGCTGTATAACAGTCCGATATCTGCCCATACAGCCAGTATGAGCAAACCCAGTGAAGCAAGCAGTATTACGGTACCTAACCAAATGGTTGGGGATATGGACGACAATGCATTTCGTGTTTTGAGAATGCAGTAGATGCTGATGAAAGGAACCAACACACCGTGGTTCATTTCTGGCACAGAGACCCACCGATTGGCCATGAATCGAAGTGCAGGCCAAAACACAATGAACAACATCACCCAACAGAGACAATGTATGGTGATCTGTATTATAACCTTACTTCGCATATGTGTGAGCGTTGAGGCTTGCACCATGTGTTTACCTTCCATCCTGTGATTTATAGCGTATAAAGCAAAGAACAATGTCGCTATAGACGCGCGGTTGAGCTTCCCTGCCTGCAGACGGACACGGGAATAGCGCCTGGGGATAAACTAAAGACTGCTTGTTATTTGCAATGCTGCGATCAAGCTTAGCACGATCGTTGGGGCTCATACTCTCTCGCAGCGATAAATATGTGCGAGCTTGTTGATAGACATAATACCATCCGATCAGCTTCGCAGAACGAGGGGTCACTACATCCGGGCTCAGCATAAGATACTGGGGCGATTGCTTTTCCAACTGTTTCAGCGATGTGTCATCTGCCTGACGAGTGAATACAGGTTCATCATTGCTGGTTATATGGTGAGCGACATCTACAAGAGGTGATTCGGGGATCGCAATCCAGGCGGTGTTTGTATACCACGCGGCGATATCAGGCTGATCGCAGATGCCGATACTGCGGTGAATGGGTGGTATAGGCTTGGATTTAATGGCTTTCGGCCAGTAGGCTTCGATGATGCGGCGATTGTGCCATGGTGTCTCCGCGCCTTGCCCCATACTGTCTTGGCAATGATACTCAGCTGAGATGATGTGCACATTAACTTGTGCTGCAACATCTGTTAATTCGGTGCCACCCTTGATAGCATCATTTAGGATGATGGCAGCAATATGGCGCTTTTGTTCCGCATTATCGATGAACTTCAACATCGCGATGTCTCGTGTGCTGATTCGAGCAGCTAGTGCATGTTCCAGTGGATTGCTCGGTGAAGTCATCGCATTAAGCACGCCAGAAGCATCAAGGATATCTGTGTCTTTAAGACATGCTGAGTTAATCAACTTCATTTGTTCGTGTTTGGCGATGGCTTCACCGATATGGTAAGTCTGAACACGCAGCGGAGACTCGGTAGATGCGTTGTTAGCTGCATATCCCGCAAAACACACAACACAAAACACACTGAGCACGATACACGCTCGTTTGAAGTGTATACCGCTGTCATCGTAGACCTCACAAAGCAGCCGCAAGCCATTAATGCTCATGATTAACAGCATCGGGATATACGGAAACACCGCGTTGGACGCCCCTGACTCTCGTCCAAACGCATAGACCACCACCGTGAGGAATACTATACAGAGTGACACCACTCCATACCGCAGTTGCTTGGTGGTCGGGCTCAGATACACGCCTATGACCGCCCATGGCAGCATAAACATCACAGCACCATTATTCATACAGAACGAAAGGGTGTTACGCATCCATTTGGCCATAACAGCCATTAGCTCGGAGGAGGTTGAGGGCCACCATGGGGGAATAGATCCAGTTGCTATCATGTTGTAGAAGGTGCTGTCTGGATACATTGGGGTATCCATCATCAGTTCCGCCATATTCAATGGCAAAACGGGTATATGCAACGCGCAGGCGCGGTAGACAAACCAAGCTATTATGGCTGCTAGGAATACAATAGTGCTTGCATGTACCAAGTGTAGCCGAACACGCTGTTGAAGTATACATACAGATGATATGATGAGGCACCCAATCCATAAGGAACTCTGAGTGAGCACACACATCGCCATGCATACTCCTGCCGCAAGCTGGTGTGAGAGGGGCATCTGGTAATCATCTGATGCCTCTTGCTTGTTGAGCGCGTCATAGTAGATCAGCCATGCGATGCACCACCAAGCTGCAGCCATACTGTATGGCATCGCAGAGAGGGCAAATCGCTGGCTAAAAGTCGGCCACAATATTAGGACAACTGCCGCAGTTATACCCACACCCCGATCTACCGTTTTTGCTGCGAAGCACACCATGATGATGATCAACACCATGTACCAAACAGCACTGCTCATCAGTGCTGTTCTGTCCCATGGTTGAAACAAACGAAACATAAGGGATTGAAACACCGGATACGCCGGTGGGTGAGATAACTCGGGGGTATGCTTAGTTGACTGCCAGATGGAAAATGCCACCGGTGGCAATGATGAGGTCTGATATCCACGGTGTTGTTGGATGTTTCGAGACAACTGGGCATAGCTGCAGGCATCTGCACTGAGACCCGCAAACATCATGCGATACGACAAGAGCACGACCACAACAGCCATAGCCAAGACTATGAGTGCGTAAGGTTTCTTTGTAGGAGGTGTGCAGATTAGCCTATTCATCATCGTGGATTATCTCCTGCAGTCACATTGCTGCTGTATACCGTCGGCGATACTTTTTATATACCTAGCTGAACAAAAAGTGAGTGATGTCTATCTGTGGTTGCCTAAATGATTACGGTAAAGCGAATTGTCGAATATAGTATACCGTTATGAAATACTGAAATCCTGCATAAAGAGACAATATTGCTTGTAACATCCGTTAATAGCCAGTCATCTGACACGATCGTTTGTATGAAGATGGTGATTTCAAGAGCACTGGGCAGTCAAGTGTATAGCTTGGTCAACATGCATCGTTATGTCGGTGTCATGTCATCAGCCTTATGCTTACGGGTATAATAAGGTGACGTAAATGGGAGGGCAGAAATGGCCAAGAAGGTCGATAAAGAGAAGAAGACACACTCCCCGAGTATTCAAAACCGCAAAGCCCGGCATGATTATGAAATCCTGGAGACATACGTCGCAGGATTGGTGCTGGAAGGTACTGAGGTTAAGTCTATTCGAGAAGGTAAGGCGCAGATATCCGAGGGATACTGCGAACTGCGCGAGGGCGAGTTGTGGATTCTGAATATGCACATTCAACCATATGCCTTTGGTAACCGCTACAATACAACGCCAGATCGACCGCGCAAGCTGTTGATGACGAGGTATGAGCTGGGCAAGATCAAAGCTAAGGTTGAGGGCAAGGGAATGACGATTGTTCCGCTAAAGGTCTGCTTTATCCGTGGATTTGCAAAGTTGGAGTTTGCTATCGCACGCGGTAAAAAGCAGTGGGACCGTCGAGAGGACATTCAAAAGCGCGATGTCATGCGCGATCAAGAACGTGAAATGAACAGCCGCTGAAAGTTGGAGGCACAATGACTGGTATCGCTGACGAACATATCGGAAAATACCGACTGATAGAGTCTATAGGCAGTGGCGGGATGTCGCGTGTCTATCGAGCTGAAGATAGCTCTATCGGTCGGATAGTGGCGTTAAAAGTATTAGTGCTTCCTGCTGTTGTCACTGATGAAGAACGAGAAGAGATGGTGCTTCGGTTTGAACGCGAAGCGCGTTCTGCTGGTCGTCTGGCCCATATCAATATCGTCACGGTTTATGAAGTTGGTGTTGCAGACGGCAGCCACTATATTGCGATGGAGCTACTGGAAGGCAAAACACTAAGGCAGTTGATTACCTCGGGCCCCATTTATCCTAAAGAGATATTGCGCATTATCAACGCCGTTGCCACCGGGCTGGATTATGCGCATGGTTCAGGTATTGTCCATCGCGATGTGAAACCAGATAATATCACCGTGCTGGCGTCGGGATTGGTGAAGCTGACGGATTTTGGTATCGCTCGGTTAGCTAATGACCTGGTGAGAACGCAAGCAGGTATTATGGTTGGCAGCCCGGCGTATATGTCACCGGAGCAAATCACCTCAGAAGACATTGATGGCCGCAGCGATGTGTTTTCGCTGGCGACCACGGCGTGGGAGATGTTTTGCCGACACAAGCCGTTTGATGCACCGAATGTAGCCGCCACGCTGCACAAAATCGTGTATGAGGAACCGGAACCCAATCCGGAAATTCCTGAAGTTTTGTTTCCCGTATTTCGTAAGGCTTTTGCCAAAGATCCTGCTAAGCGATATCAAAGCTGCCGGCACTTTGCTGAGGAACTCGGGCTTAAGTTAACGGCGAACAAAATGGTATCGGGTGAGCTGTTTCGGCAGCCAAACCAACAGACACAGGGTTCTGTGCATAAATCAACGTCGTCTGCGCCTGCGTCGGAAGTAATTCATCCGCGGCCAAGTGCTCATCGTAGCCAAAAGATTGTAAAAAGACCTTACCGTGTGCCATTCATACCGGCGTTGTTAACCACAGTCAGCATCGTGGCAATTTGTGCGGTGGGTATAAACTCGTTGGTGCAGTCGTCTGGGGCACGTAAGCAGATCATCCCCATGAGACCTGCTGTTACATTAGCGCCTGTTGCAACTAACCATGTGTTGAGCGACTTTGAAATCAGCAAGAACAACTGGCAAATGGATTCCCAAGGATTTATGCTCAATCGAGTAAGGTCGCGAGCTAGTCAGGGATCATATTGGTTGAAAGCCGATCGGCCGAAGCCATTTGAATCTGCCGTTATCATGCTATCACCGGAACAACATGATCTACGAAAATTCGGTAACACTGTGGCAATTGATGTGATGGTGCCCAACGAAGCCGACACCGACTGTTATGCTCAGCTGTTTATCGTGGATAAACAGCAGCGGCGTCACCCGCTTGGTCAAGCTGATCGCCTTCGGCCAGGTGAGTGGGGGAGCCTTATTCGTCCGGTAGAGGGTGCTGTATTAGCTGATGTTCAGCAGTTACAACTTGAGGTTCGCCCAACAAACGGTGCTGTAAATTGGTTCGGTATCGACCACCTGCGCATATTCGTAGGGCAGTAGGGTAGAGAGAAGAAGTACACACAGTTGGTCGCTTCAGGTGACGTGAAAACTCTACGTTAGGAAATTAAAGTAGCTGTTTCGGTTCACAACTTCAAACTGTGAATCAGGGTAGGTTTGCGCCCAGGTGGTTGGACACTTGGCTGTTTTTTGGCTTGCTTTGAACTCGTATGCGTATAATATACCTTCTCGTTCTTCTATGTAGTCAATCTCTGCTCCTGTGTAGGTGCGCCAGTAGTAAGTGCGCGCATGAGTTCTGCTATATGTTAGTTTTTTCATGCGTTCTACAATTAAAAAGTTTTCCCATAATGCGCCAACATCATCACGAGCGTCTATCGGTTTAAAGTTATCAATCAACATATTTCTAATACCAAGATCATAGAAATATACCTTGTCGTTACGTGAAACTTCTTTGCGTAAGTTCCTACTAAACCCCGATAGCTTAAACAGCACGAAACTTTTCTGCAGCAAATCAATATATGAATATACTGTGTCTTTGCTGATGCCTAAAGTGGATCCCAGTTCAGATAGCGAGACTTCTGACCCGACTTGAAAGGCAATCAAGCGGAGTAGATCCCGAATCTTTGCTGAATTTCTGACCGTAGATAACTCAAGAATGTCTTTGTAGAGATAGGCATTCCCGACCTCGTATAGATAGTCGATCTTGTCCATCTGGTTGTCTATAGATAATAGTTCGGGGTAAGATCCGAAGATCAACCTTTGATCTATTTGAGCGTCAAGCTCAAACTTGTTATATAGAGTCGACAACTCTTGTATCGAGATAGGGTGTAGGTTGTAAGTCCAAGAACGACCTGTGAGCGGTTCGCTGACAGAATTTGCCAGGTCGAATGATGATGATCCTGTCACCAGAATATGGACTTCTGGCATCTGATCATGCAGGATCTTTAGGTTCATGCCAATATCGGGCACTCGCTGAGCTTCGTCGATGAAAAGTAGGTCATACCCGGCGATTAGAGATCGTAGTTTTACTGCATCCTTACTCGATAGCACATCCATATAGATAGCTTCGTCAGCGCTGATCTGAAGCACACGCCCTGGCCAGGACGATATGATGCTTTTAGCCAACGTGGTCTTACCAACCTGGCGTGGGCCATAAAGAATCACTACCTTGTTGCTCTCTGAAAGCCGTCTTGTAATGTCGTTTTGAATGGACCGAGGTATGTTCATAATTGAATTATACCCGTCTATTAGCCGAATTAGCGTGAATTCCGCTAACATACTAGCCGTTTTAACGCTAAATCGGCTAATAGGCCATAAACATATGCATAGCTGGAGCTTGATGTGCACATCACGCGACGAAGCCCTTACTTGATTTTATGCTGCTCCTCGCTTTCAATGAAGCTCGTCGTATTTGTCATGGGGTGCGTTGTTTTAGTTATCCATCCGATCTGCTGGGTGAATAAATCTTACATCAACCAAATACCCCATTGTTAGTCGTTTTACAAAGACGGCAGGTGCTCATTTCCGAAGCATCGGTAAACCACCAAATTCGACAGCCTATGTCGGCTTGAGGTAGTATACTAATGGTCTTGTAGAACTGTACCATTCAAGAAAACAGTTCGATTTCATTGCGATATTTGCACGTATGCGATATCGCCCGGTGCAGGTTGATTAACCTGCTATGAGGAGGCACACGATGGCTGAGATCTTTAGACTCCCTGTGCTTGGAAATTCCATGGAAGAGGGCCAAATTACGACATGGAAGAAACAAGAGGGAGATACAATAGCTCTAGGCGAAGTGATCTGCGAGGTTATGACCGATAAGGCTAACCTAGACGTAGAGTGCACTGTCGCCGGAACCGTATTGAAGCTGCTTGCAGCGGAAAATGACTACGTTCCTGTTCAGAACCCTATAGCAATTATTGGAAATCCTGGTGAGGATATCTCTGCGCTTCTAGCTGAGGCTGGCGGCGCACCGGCAGAAGCACCAGCCGCTGAAGCTGCTCCTGCAGTTGAAGCAGCCCCAGCTCCTGCAGCAGCCGCACCTGTCGCCGCAGCTAATGGCGACGTTAAGGTTGTGGTTAGCCCAAGAGCTCGCCGACTGGCAGATCAAAAGGGTGTTGCTTTGGCCGAGCTCGTTGGCCAAGGAACAGGCCCTGGCGGACGCGTCATTGAGCGCGATGTGCAGCGCGTTTGGGAACAGATTCAAGTTTCCAAACCGAAGGCAACCCCGCTTGCTGAGAAAATGGCCGCAGCCGCTGGCCTGGATCTAGGCACAGTTGCTGGCACCGGCGTTGGCGGTAAAATTACTTCTGACGACATCAAGTCGTTAACCGCACCAGCACCCGCTGCTGCTCCTGCAGCCGCGGCACCTGCTTCTGCTCCAGCTCCTGCCCTCGGAACTGGTGACGAAGTCGTTAAGTTCAGCAACATGCGCAAGCGCATTGCTGACAACGTGGCAAAGGGATTCATTACGGCTCCTCCTGTCACCGAGGTCATGGAAGTAGATATGACCGCGGCATGGGACTTCCGCAAGATGATTATCCCAGACGTCGAGCGTATGTATGGCTACCGCACCACATTCACGGACTTTATCGTGAAAGCGGTTATCATCGCTCTTAAGGAGTTCCCAGAGATGAACTCCACACTTAATGGCGACGAGCTAACACTGAAGAAGAAAATCAACGTCGGTGTTGCTGTTGCCATGGGTGACATTTTGATGGCACCAGCCATTCTAGACAGCAATGATATGAGCCTAGGTATGATCTGCAAGTCACTGCGTGAACTTGTTGACCGCACAAAGGCTGGCAAGGCTTCTCTAGATGAGCTGACTGGCGGCACATTTACCATTACGAACCTGGGTAACTTTGGAGTAGATATGTTTACTCCTATCCTTATCCCTGGTCAGTGTGGAATTTTGGGTGTATGCCGCATCGCCGATAAGGTTGTTGCAAAAGACGGCGAGATCGTCATCCGCAAGATGATGAACCTGTGCCTGACATTCGACCACCGAATCGTGGATGGTGCTCCTGCAGCCCAGTTCCTGAAGAGGGTTAAAGAGCTTCTCGAAAGCCCAATGAGCCTGCTTCTGTAGAACCTGTTCCGCTTAGTATAATGATAGCCCTAGCTGGTCACCACTGGCTGGGGCTATTTCGTCAGGTAACTACGCTGACAAAACTGGTGCCGATTACACAACAACTGACTATGAGTGTTTCACTAACAAAAGCAAGGAGCGAACCTTATGCAGTTATTACCTTTTGGACAACGTAACGGTTTGATGGTAGCCCGCGGAAGTATCGGCGGGATGCGCCTGCCGGCAGATACCGATGAGGCCGTCGCGGTAATTCGCCATGCCATCGATATGGGCATGAAATACATCGACACCAGCCGCGGGTATGGTGATTCCGAGATCAAGATCGGTAAAGCGTTGAAAGACGGCTACCGTGAAAAAGTGATCCTGAGCACAAAATGGGCGCCATGGATTGTTAAGATCGAGGAGAACGACAACGCCACGGCAGACTGCGTGCGCAAACGCATCGATGAGTCAATGGAGCGTTTGGATGTTGAATACCTTGATTACTATCAGGTTTGGAACATCCATATGCGTGAGCAGTATGACCAAACCATCTGTAAAGGCGGCTTTTTGGAGGGTATCCAGAAAGCGATGGCCGAAGGATTGGTTAGGCGAACGGGGTTTACCACTCATGATACGGTGGAAAACCTGTTGGACTACATTCCAGAAGTGGACTGGGCAGATATCATCTTGTTCACCCACAACATTCTTAACCGCAGTTATCGGCCAGCCATACAAGCCGCTCATGACAAAGGGATTGGCACCATCATCATGAACCCTGTGTGCGGCGGAATGCTGAATCAAGACAATCCCAAACTGGCTGCTATCGCAGAAAAAGTAGGGGCCAAGTCGATAGCAGACATGGGAATTCGCTGGCTGATGTCACAGCCGTATGTGGACACCATCATCAGTGGTATTACAACCATCAGCGACGTTGATAGAAGCGTAGCCTCGGTTTCTGCAGACGCATTCAGCGCAGAGGATCTGCTGCTTATTGACAACACGCTTGATGAGCTTGATAGCCTTAAGGAGGCGTTCTGCACCGGATGCCGTTATTGTATGCCATGCCCGCAAGGCATCGATATACCAGCGATTATGGGTATGAACTCCACCTACAGGTTCCAGGGTTTCCAACAAGCCGCGAAGGATCAATATGCGGCACTTCAAGTGGCCAAAGCAGATGCGTGCGTCCAGTGCGGCGAATGTGAAGCGAAATGCACGCAGCATCTGTCCATCATGGAAGAGATGCGGTGGGCTGCTGACAATCTCGCATAGTTCGTCAGCATCGTGTCGAAGATCATAAAAAAGCCCCCTGCGGAAATGATCCGCAGGGGGTTATGCTTGGGATACCTAGCTGGTTTTGCGAACGACTAGGCTTGGCTTAATTGATATCTGCTTGATGGAGTTATCCTTGGTCTTAATGCGGCTAAGGATAAGTTCACATGCTGTCTTAGCTACTTCTGTCACGGAGTAAGCCACTGTGGTCAAAGCTGGGGTAGTATATGCGGATAGGAATGTATCATCACAGCCTACAACAGCGAGATCACCAGGGATACTTAGTCCCTTATCTGCAGCAGCGCGAAGAAGGCCATATGCCATTAGGTCGCTGAAGCAAATAATAGCGCTTGGACGATCAGACATTTTTGCGAATTCGAGTCCACCCTGATAACCACCTTCTGTGGTTGGAGCAGCGGAGACGATCCACTCAGATTTAACTTCTAGTCCATTGTCCTTCATGGCTTGCTTAAATGCGAGCATGCGGTCTTCACCCGCGCAGTCAGCATCATTACCAGTCATGTAACCAATCTTGGTGTGTGATTTGGATTTTAGGTGTTCAATAGCAGCGTTCATACCATAGAGGTTGTCAACAGATATTGAGCTGAGGTTGCTAAATCCGCGTACAGCATCAAGAAGAATGATTGGAGTGCTGTGTTCTGTAAGCACATTATTCAACAACTTGTAGTTGTTCTGCGTGGTGCACATCAGAATACCATCTGTGCGGCGCTGATTGATCATGTCCTCTAAGCGCTCTGATGAATCTTCTGAGTCACCAATGCTGCTGATATTGATGGTGTAGTCGCGAGCATCAAACTCGGCTTCGAGCGTAGATGCCAGATCTGCGAAATACGGATCTTTCAGACTGGGCACAACCAAGCCGATAATATGTGTCTGACCTGTTCGAAGGCTGCGGGCAACTGTATGGGGGCGGTAACCCAGTTTCTTGACAGCCTCTTGAACTTTAGCTTTTGTAAGTTCGTTTACAGGACCTGAATTATTAACGACTCTTGATACGGTTCCTATGGAGACCCCCGCCTCCTTTGCCACGTCACGTATATCCGACATGATCGATTCCTCCTTATGGTGTATACTCGATGGCACACACTCTAATAATATTATAATGGATTTCGTTTACGATGTCGTAATTTTAACAATATTACGACAAAGAAAAGACGGACATTACATTAATGGACGTAAAGTCGCTCACTGCCCTCGTTATAAATATACCAAATTGCGGGCGAATAATGGAGCTTGTATACTATTATTTAGTGATATTTCGAAAAAAATCTCCTCGGAGCAGACATATGGATCCCCAAACCTACCGCGAAATGGGCCTAAACGATCATGAGTATGAATTAATCGTTGAGCGCCTAGGACGAGAACCGAACTACACAGAGATTGGCATGATGGCCGTTATGTGGAGCGAACACTGTGGATATAAATACAGTCGGCCAATATTGCGTCGATTTGGCGAATACAAGAAGGCTATGGACGAAGGCAGTATGGAAAACGCCGGCGTCACCGATATCGGTGATGGTTACGGCATAGTTTTCAAAGTTGAAAGTCATAACCACCCATCTGCTGTAGAGCCATTCCAGGGTGCCGCTACTGGTGTCGGCGGAATCTTGCGTGACATTTTTACGATGGGTGCCCGCCCGATCGCCAACCTTAATAGTCTTCGGTTTGGCGACTTAGACGACCCACACAATCAATGGCTATTCCGCGAAGTTGTGGGTGGAATTGCGCATTACGGCAACTGCGTGGGCGTGCCTACGGTTGCTGGTGAAGTGGTTTTCCATCCTTGCTACACAGGCAACTGTTTGGTAAATGCCATGGCTGTTGGCCTCGTAAAGCATACCGATGTGGCGACTGCTGCCGCTGAAGGTATCGGCAACCCTGTGCTGTATGTGGGTTCATCGACAGGACGTGACGGTATCCATGGTGCTACGTTTGCCAGCGTTGAGCTGACTGAAGAGAGTGAAGCCAAACGCAGTAACGTGCAGATGGGTGACCCATTCGCCGAAAAACTGTTGATTGAAGCCACTCTAGAAGCACTCGCGAGCGGCGATGTGGTAGGAATTCAAGATATGGGCGCTGCTGGCCTTACATGCAGCACCTGCGAAACTGCAAGCAAGGGCGGAAATGGCATGATCATTGACGTCCAGAAAGTTCCACGCCGTGAACAGGGCATGACCCCGTATGAAGTGATGCTCAGCGAATCGCAGGAGCGTATGCTGGCCATCGTGAAGAAGGGCCGGGAAGAGGCTGTCGCAGCGATCTTCAAGAAGTGGGGCTGCAAAGCGGTCGTCGTTGGTGAAGTCACCGGTGACGGATTCGTGAGAGTTATGGATGGCGACGAACTTGCTGCTTGTGTTCCAGCACGGTTCCTGACGGACGAGTGTCCTACCTATACGCTCGATACTGAAAAGCCAGGATACATCGATGAAGTGCAGGCATTTACTCCAGAGAAGCTGGAAGTTCCTGTTGACTTAACGGCCAGCTTGAAAATGCTTCTGGGAGACACCACAATCGCCAGCAAACGTTGGGTATATGAGCAGTATGACCATATGGTTCAAACTCAAACATCGGGCCTTCCTGGCGGGGATGCCGCCATGCTGCGCGTACGCGGCGTAGCTAACAAGGGCTTAGCCATCAAGATTGACGGTAATGGCCGGTATGTTTACCTAGACCCAAGAACAGGTGGCATGATGGCTGTTGTGGAAGCCTGCCGTAACGTCAGCTGCACAGGCGCAAAGCCGTTAGCTGCAACCGACTGTCTAAACTTTGGCAACCCAGAGAAGAAAGACATATTCTGGCAGTTCGAACAAGCAGTGGATGGCATCGCGTTGGCTTGCGAAGCTCTGCACACACCGGTTGTGTCCGGAAATGTGAGTTTCTACAACGAAACGCAGGAGACTTCGGTATTCCCGACGCCAACCATCGGTATCGTGGGCCTTATTGAAGACGTCGATAAAGCTTGCTCTGCAAACTTCAAAAACAATGGTGATGTCGTTGTCATGCTAACACCTGCCGGTTGGGAAGATCCTAACCAAGGTCTATGCGGCAGCGAATATCTTTATAAGCAATACGGTATCGAGGCTGGTATGCCGCCAGCAGTCGACCTCAAACTTGAAGTGGAACTGCAAGCCGCAGTAAGGGAAGCCATCGACAACAGGCTGCTGAGCAGCGCACATGACTGCAGTGATGGTGGTTTAGCCATCGCCGTGTGTGAAAGCGCTATCGCAGGAGCCAAGGGTGTTGACATCCACATCAATAGCTATGAGCGTGCCGACGCTGTGCTGTTTGGTGAAACAGCAAGCCGTATTATCGTTAGTCTACCGGCTGATAACATGCCTGCACTGGAAGACGTTGCGATTAAGCACGGATGCAGTGCAATAGGCATAGGAAAAGTGACCAACGATAACTTGGTTAGTTTCACCCTCAATGGTAAGTTGAACGTGAAGCTGCCATTGTCAGAAGCGGCTGCTTTATACGAGCAGGCGATCCCTTCTGCTTTAGACACAAAGTAATTGATCATTGCCGTCAGTCATCGCTGACGGCACCAGACTCAAATAAGCCCTCTGTGTGTATTTTGCACAGAGGGCTTATTATTGCGGTGATTAACTGGAGAGTTTGGGCAGCTAGTCGATCTCACCCGAAACATTGTAGGTGTTGAGTACAGCTTCAAACATGCCTTCTTCAGTAAATGAATCGGCGGTGGTCGTTTGGAAGTAGCCGATTTCCTCAATGGCCGCACTGGTTACAGGACCAATACATACCAACTTACTTTGCGCGAACCATCCAGCCTTGTCGTATTTCTGCAAAATCGACCACATGCTGTGCACTGTTGAGGGGCTAGTAAATGTGATGACGTCAGGTACGGCTGCTTCCATAACTTCCGCAGCGTTCTCGGGCTCCACATTTACCACACGATAAACTGTGATGTCGGTGACTTCTGCTCCCATCGACAAAAGCTCTTTGTTGATATCTTTACGGGAGATATCGGCTCGAGCGAGCATAATCTTTTTGCCTTCAACATCGCCCATAGCGGCGGGAAGTGCATCGGATATATACTCGGGCGGCACTGCATCGGGCTCGCGGTATCTTTTACGTAAAGCTGCTGTAGTGGATGGGCCGATGCAGGCTATCTTTACCGGATCAAGAGCAATTTGGTTAATGCCAAGTTTTTCCATGCGGTCAAAGAAACTACTGACGCCGTTAGTGCTTGAAAACACTATCCAGTCGTAGTTCCTCAGTGCCCATATGGCGGTATCAACTTCTCCCCAATGAGTGGGTGGTTGTATCGAGATGACGGGGAAGGAGATGACAGTTGCTCCAAGCTCCGTGAAGCGGTTCACTAACCCTTCTCCTCGGCCCTCAGGTCGAGTGACGACAACACGTATCCCTTTTAAACTATGATTCATTTGATTTGCCAACCTCATCGAGGATGATATTCGCACCCTGCTTTAATAGCTTGTTTGCAAGGGTGGTACCCAACTTTCGGGCATTAGCACAGGCACCATGCACCTGCATCTTTATGATAACAGAGCCGTCGGTGTTTAGGACGGCTGCTGTAAGCGTCAATTCGCCGTTTTGAACTTCAGCATATGCACCGACCGGCGCTGAGCATCCGCCGCCGAGTTTGTGCAGCACGGCGCGTTCAGCATTGACGGCATGATGCGTATCTGCATCGTCGAGTTGCTTCATGAGCGCACGCGTTTGGCTGTCGTCTTTGCGGCACTCAATGGCAATGGCAGCCTGTGCCGGTGCGGGCAAGTAGATGTCGGCTGGCCATGGCTGAATTTGAAGCCCTGCCAATGTGTCATTATCTTCGTTAAGCCAGCCCATTCTGCGTTGAGCGGCCATAGCCATCACAATTGCTTGATACTGGCCTTCTCTGAGCTTCCTGAGGCGTGTATCGACATTTCCTGTCAGCTTGGCCGTGACGATGTCTGGACGGATCGCCTTGATGAAGGCCGCACGGCGTGCACTGCCTGCGCCGACCACAGCTCCAGTAGGGAGGCTGCCCAATCCATTATAGGTGCTGATGAGTGCATCACGCGGATCCTCTCGCTTGGGTACCGCGGTAACAACCAAGCCATTAACAGACTCGGTTGGCAGATCCTTCATGCTGTGAACAGCGATGTCGATCTGTTCATCTAGCAACTGCTGCTGTATCTCTTTGGTAAATGCACCAACAACCTGGTATTGTTGTTTATCGCCAGAAGTGGTGATGATAACAATCTCAGCAACTAAATCAAGGATTAAGCTTTCGATCTGTGTTTTAACCCAGTTCGCCTGAATGAGAGCCAGTTTACTTCCGCGTGTGCCTATACGCAAGACTTTGCTCATGCATCGGCCTCCTTCTCCAGACCGAATATCCGAACGAATGCTTCGAGGTCGGCTGTATTATCTGCGATGCTGTTAAGCGAGTGAAGCGGTTGATGCATCATCTGCTGCACGATACGTCGGGTAAGCTGTTCCACGACTTGTGTCTGCTTATCGGTGAGCTCCCCTAGTTTTGGTAACGCCCAATCTAGCTGCTGAACTCGTATAGATTCTACATACGCTTTAAGTGACTTGATCATCTCTGTGTTGTCACGGATACGCCATCGCTCAAGAAACTGCACCATGTGTTCCTCAAGCATCCGCTCTGCAGATGGAATCGCACCGGCACGTGCCGCGGTGTGTGCTTCTGACAATGAGTTCAAGTCTTCTAGGTCGAACAACCGTGCAAACTCCGCTTTGCGCACACAGGGGCTGATGTTTCGCGGCACACCTAAATCCACCATAAGCATCGGACGCCCCTTACGTTTGGCGGTGAGCGGCAGCAATGTTGAACAATCGAGCAATGGTGTTAGGCTCTCCGTGCAGGTAAAGATGATGTCTGCGTTTGGCAGAAGATCGTATAGTTTGCCTGTTTCCAGCAGCCGTACATTGGGGAAATCCGACTTCATCTTGGCAAGTTTTGGGTTGCGCGTGAGAAGGGTTATGACGGTATTAGTTCCGGCCTCATTACGCCGATCAACGAGTTCGTTAAGCAGACGTTGACCCATCTTGCCAGCACCTACCACGAGGATAGTTCGCTGCCAGAAGTCGGGGAACTCGTCCATCGCCTTGCGCAGAGCAAGCGAACCTATGGAGACAGCATGCTGACCAAGCTCGGTATTAGACCTGACATTTTTGCCTAAGGTTAGGGCTGATCGAAACAATGCGTCCAGTAATTTTCCTGTACAGCCGATTTTGCGGGCAGATTCCCAGGCGCGCCGTACCTGGCCTAGGATTTCGTGTTCGCCAAGAACCAATGATTCTAGACCTGCTGAGACGCGAAGCAGGTGTTCAATAGCATCTTGCGCTTTATATATATATAGGTGTGGAGTAAACACACTCATTGCGATGTCAGTTTGTTCGCTAAGCAGGCGTGTAAGCTCACCTTCCGTCAACCCGCGAACGGTGACTTCCGTTCGGTTGCATGTTGACAGAACAACGGCTTCACGAGCTCCAGCCCGCATTAACGCCAGTAATATGGCATCAAGTCGGGTGTTTTCAAATGAAAATTGTTCGCGAAGCACCAAAGGGGCGGTGTGATGACTAAGGCCTACGGTGATTAAGTGCAACACTGTAATATATAACCACCTTTCCATTTCTAGTTTGACTGATTGAGCACACCAAGTCAAGTTTGCACGATGATCATGGTTGTCGACAGGGAGCAGTCTGAGTTTTTCGGTAGTTGGTTTGCATTACCAGTAAATGACATAATGAACTGGATATTTCATAAATGAGGTCAGTTATTCATGGCTAAAATCACACTTATTGGCGCGGGCAGCGTCGTGTTTACCCGAAATCTTCTTGGCGATATCTTGAGCTTTGACGAACTCAAAGAGGTGGAAATCGCACTCATGGATATCGATGAAGCGAGGCTGCATACAGCTAAGCTTGTTGCGGAGAAGGTGGCTAAGGCTGTTGGAGCTAATCCCAAAATCGTGGCGACAACCAACCGCAAGGAAGCCATCGCCAACGCAGATTACGTCATCAACACCATTCAGGTGGGCGGATACAAACCGTCGACAGTGATCGACTTTGATATTCCCAAGCGTTATGGTCTGCAGCAGACGATTGGCGATACACTTGGTATCGGCGGCATTATGCGCGCCTTGCGAACGATACCTGTGATGGTGGACTTCTGCCGTGAAATGAAGGAGCTTGCTCCAGGCGCCACACTGCTTAACTACACAAACCCGATGGCAATGAACACCTGGGCGGTTCTCAAAGCCACTGGCGTTAAGGGCGTGGGACTGTGTCACAGCGTGCAGGGATCTGCACACGGCCTCGCTCATCTGTTAGGCGTTCCTGGCAACGAGGTGAACTACATATGCGCTGGTATCAACCACATGGCGTTCTACCTCACGTTCCAGCATAACGGTCAGGATTTGTATCCGGCACTGCGCAAGCTGTATGCTGAGGGCAAGATACCCGATCATGACCGCGTGCGCTTTGAGATGATGATGCGCCTGGGCTATTATGTGACCGAATCCAGTGAGCACCATGCAGAATACACGCCGTATTTCATCCGCCGCGACTGTCCTGAACTGATTGAGCGCTTCAATGTGCCCATCGATGAGTATCTTCGCCGCTGCGAAGCTCAGAATGCTCAGTGGGAGCAGATGCGGATTGAATTTGAGTCCGACGCCCCGGTAGAAGTCAACAGAAGCGCCGAGTATGGCTCTCTGATCATCCACTCCATGGAGACCGGTATCCCGCGTGTTATCTACGGCAACGTGCTGAATAACGGCCTGATCACCAACCTTATGCCAGGCTGCTGCGTAGAGGTACCGGTGTTAGTTGATAAGAATGGTCTGCAGCCCACGGTGGTTGGCGACCTACCAGTGCAGTTAGCCAGTTACATCAGCACAAACATCGCGGTGCAAGCGTGTACCGTCGAAGCCGCGCTGACCGGTAACCGCGACCTCGTCTACCATGCCGCCATGCTAGATCCTCACACCAAAGCCGAACTGACAATGGATCAGACATGGGCGATGGTGGACGATCTGCTGACAGAACACGGTGACATGATCCCACTGAAGCCGCTGATATAACTTATTAGCTGATCTGTATGAATACCGGGACGGCGCTTATACAGGCGCCGTTTCCGGTATTTCTTGTTTGGTTCGGCGTCACAACTTGGCGATGAAAACAGTATGGTGTTCCATTGGTGCGACAACTGGTAGAATCTATTCGTGTATTCATTACATACATACAGCTTGGGGGATGATTTGGGCAAACTGCTGGTTATCGCAACACCTATTGGAAATCTGGAAGACCTTACACTGCGAGCGCTGCGTGAAATGAACTCACTAGACGCTTTAGCGTGCGAGGACACCCGCCATACCAGCATACTGTTGAAGCATCATGAAATCAAACGTCCGCCGCGAGTTTTTAGCTGCCATGAGCATAATGAGCGTCAGGCTGCTCTGTCCATCAGGCGTTTATTAGACCAGGACCTTACGGTTGGGTTGGTTTCAGATGCCGGCACGCCGGGCATCAGCGACCCAGGTTATCTGGCGATACGAGAGGCGATTGAAGGGGGACACCAAGTAGAGGTGCTGCCCGGAGCAAGTGCTGTCACAACAGCATTGCTGCTGTCTGGCCTGCCTAACAGCAGCTTTACTTTTTTAGGATTTCCACCGCGCAAAACAGGCAAAAGATGTCACTTCTTCGAAGCTGAGGCTAATAGTGTTCACACCCTGGTTATGTATGAGGCGCCTGGTCGGCTGTGCGGATTGCTTGAGGATGCGTATAAGGTGCTGGGCAATCGCCATGCTGCCGTGTGCCTAGAGTTAACCAAGATGTTTGAGACGATCTCGCGTGGTAATCTGTGCGAGCTTATCGCTGAGTTTCATGATGCGCCTCCAAAGGGTGAGGTGGTTGTGGTCATCGCTGGTAAGAACAAGAAGTTTATAGATGAATCGCCTGAAGGCTGCGAGCTGCAGCAGGAGCAGTTGGATGATGCTGACGATGACAGCGAAGAGGATGAGACCATTTGAGGCCGACATCCATTTCTCTGGAAAGCGGCGTTTTGCCCTTACCCGCTTTCATACCCGATGGCACTCGGGCTGTGGTGCGCACTATTGATAGTATCGACCTAGAGCAGGTTGGCATCCAAGCATTGATGGTGAACTTGCTGCACCTCAGCAGTTCACCAGGCATCAACTCCATCAGCAGCTTGGGTGGTATTCACAAGTATATGGGGTGGCCGCATCCCGTGATGTGTGATTCCGGTGGGTTTCAGGTCTATTCGCTTCTGAGGGAAAATCCCTCACTAGGCTCCATCAGCAGCGGTGGTTTTACCTATAAAAGCACGATTGATGGCCGTAAGGAGACGCTAAGCCCTGAGAAGAGCGTTGAAAAGCAGTTCCGTCTTGGTGCCGATATCGTGTTCTGTCTAGACGTATGCACACATCCTGACGATGATGCAGAAACGCAGCGCCGTAGTGTGGAGCTCACTGTGTCGTGGGCGAAGCGGTGTAAAGAAGAGTGGCAGAGGCAGCAACGCATTCGCAAGTCAAAGATTGCCCCACGTCTTTATGGCATTGTTCAAGGTGGTAATGATCCACTGCTGCGTAAAGAATGTGCCGATCGGCTGCAAGAAATTGGGTTTGACGGATATGGCTATGGCGGCTGGCCGATTGGTTCCGATGGTGAGCTCGTTGATGCGGTTGGACAGTTTTGCGAGATCACGCCTGCCGAGCTGCCCCGTCACGCATTGGGCATAGGTTCCCCGCAGAACACATTGGTGGCGGCTGCATATGGTTTCGACACTTTCGACTGTGTGATGCCAACTCGCGATGCCCGGCATAAACGGCTCTATGTCTATAAACCCGACGCACTAGAGACGCTGAGTTTTGAATCACGTAACTTCATAGACTATTTACATATCCATGATGAGCGCTATATTCGCGATAAGTCGCCTGTAGATCCCAGCTGCGACTGTATTTGCTGTCAGCGATACAGCAGAGCCTACCTGCATCATCTTTTTCAGCTTAACGATGCAACGGCTCATAGACTGGCAACTATTCACAACCTAAGGGTATATACAAGGCTGATGCAGTGTATCGCCGAATTACGATGCCCATAATGGATGCTGCGATAGAGCTGGTTGTCTCTGAACTTCGGACGAGTAAGAAATATGCCTGGATTTGCACTGATGTGCTTCACAGGGTGGCTGTATGGTCGCTTCAGCGTTATCCTCAGAAGCAAGCCGTTAAAGAAGCCAAACGCAAACTGCATCAGATATTCGGCAGCTATGTGGCTGGTAATTTTAACATCGCTCCAGACAGTTCCGATACGGCGGCTTTACTGTATCAACATGCATCTACTCTCGAACGAATGAGCTGCTACCAGCAGGTATTCCCACAAATATGGGCGTTGACAGGCTTGCCGTCATCGGTGATTGATGTTGCCTGCGGCTTGAACCCTATCGCCAGAGAACTGATGGGGCTGCCAGATAGCTGTCGTGTTGTTGGCTGCGATATCGACAGCCGGATGGTCAACTATGTGAACCAAGTGATGACGGCACACGGCTGGGCGGGTGAGTGCCTGTGGGCGGATGCTTTAGGTTCATTGCCTCAAGAGCACTTTGATGTGGCGCTTGTGTTCAAGACCCTGCCTTGTTTAGAACAGCAGCGAAAAGACGGATCACTGCAGCTGCTGCGCCAACTAAATGCAGACAACCTTGTTGTCAGTTACCCAACAAAGAGTCTAGGCGGACGTAATAAGGGGATGCTGCAAAACTACCGCCAGCAGTTTTCGGCACTAATGACGCAATGCGGCTGGCAGTATACCGAGATTGTGGCTGCTAACGAGCTCTTCTTCGTGGTTACTTCCGTAAACCGGTAAGGCGGTCAATTCGGGCCAGCCAAGGCGTCTTCTCGATGAACTGCGAGAACGAGATGCGTTCGGCTGCGATGTGCAGCATGATCAGCACAGTAGTCCACGCAACGGCTGCCCAGGTTGGTAAGGAAATCGCCAACGTGATGCCCATCACCGCTCCCAGCAGATTGCTTCCACTGTCGCCCATCATCGCCTGAGCTTGCGAGTCCTCGCGATGCCAGGACATCACCATGCTCCACACGAGCACATTACCGAGAGAGAGAAATGGCTGCCCTGCATGCCAAGCCAAACCGGCGCACACCAACAGTGTGAGCAGGCTGATGCTGTTCGCTCGTCCAGGGCGAAGATCAAATAGGTTCATCGTGTTGGCGCTGAGTGCGATCAGTAACGCATGAACCGGCCACATCCATATTTGCTTGGCGGTGAGTCCGCCGATGCATATAGCTGCCGCTAACCCGCCAACGGCCTTGATGAGGCCTGTGGTTATCTTGCCTTTGAACAGCGCCGAAAAGTGACCCTTCAGCCCCTTCGGTTGGCCTTCTCGTTTGCCAAAGAAGTCGTCTATGGCACCCAACAAGCCAAACCACCCGGTTGTTATCAGCAGCAGCATATAAGCAGGTGCCTGTGGGTTCAACCAGACTAGAATGCCGAAGAGCATCATACACAGAAGCCATATCGTTAAGCCGTATCCGAGTGCCACAGGACGACCCAGGAAGTTGCGGCGCTGCAGTCCTAGCTTGGCGGCATTCTGAAGAAGCAGTGGTTTGCTGATGAAAAACAACAACACGGGTATGAAAAACAGATAGAGCAGGGGGTTCTTTAGTCCCATATCGATATATCCCTCACGCCATGAGCTGCGCGGAAGGCGTGATAACCCTGCTTTGCTCTATGGATAAATCCTGCGAGATTGCGGCCAGTGTGGCGATGGGTCATGTTTACTGGTATCTCTTTGATGTTTGCGCCAATTCGATGCAAGTCGATGCTCATGCCCACTTCAAGCCCATAATAACTGCAGAAGCCATTCAGCTTTTTTGCATACTCCCAGAGTATAGCTCGCTGGCCGCTTAACGGAGCTTTGAATAACTGCCCTGTTGCGTTCAGCAAT
>CAZFLA010000013.1:12351-42222 GCA_964519405.1 uncultured bacterium | reverse complement strand
TGTGGGGCCGGGCTTAAGTTGCCCTTCGAGTGTACCGCGGGTGATATCGGGCTCTTTGGTGGGATCCTCCAGCAGCCTGTTCATGATGAGCTGATACTTCATGCTGCAGTTTTTCATGCAGCAGCTTGGTGTATTTCCGCAGTGGAAACCCATAAATAGGTCTTCAGCTGCGGCGCCCATGAGGTCAACTCCGCAGGACATATCGCGCGGAACACTGTTGTTGATGTCTAGCAGGGTGGCTGGTATACCGCTGGCTAGATAGCACATGTATTCGCTAAGGGCGCCGTAGAGGTCAACCTCGCAGGCGACGGGGATGCCTCGGGAACTGAGGCGGCTGTTGACATAACAGGGCACAAAGCCGAAGCTCGTTTGAAATGCCGGCCAACACTTATTGGCGAACACCGCAAACTTGCGGCTACCGAGGTTCTGCTCTGCGAACCGCAGTAAAGCCACCTCAAAGCGGGCCAGTTTGGGCAAGATACCAGGATAGTTGTTGGCGTTGCAGCTAGAAAGCTCATCAGTCATGTCTTCCAGCACTGCAGCAACCTCTGCATCATCGTGTGATATCTTGTTGAACAGCTCGTATAGATCAAGCTCGCTGTTTTCCATCACTTCAACGCCTAAGTCGTAGAATGGCTTAATTGGGGCGTTGCAGGCGAAGAAGTCCTGCGGTCGTGGTCCGAAGCCGAATACTTTCAGGTTCCAGACTCCGATTACTACTTTGGCTACGGAGTTGAAATGGTTGATCTTCTCCGCAAGCTCACTGGCTAAGCCAACGGGCATTTGCGGGATATACACGTTTAGTCCGCGCAGACCAAAGCTGTAGCTGGCGTTGAGCATTCCGCAGTAAGCATCGCCGCGATTACTAACTAGCTGGTCGCCGGATTCTTCCGCAGCAGCACAAGCCATGACCGGTCCAGGGAACTGCTCCGCAAAGATGCTTAACGGAGCTTCTGGCCCGAAGTTGCCTAGATAGATGACAGCCGCGTTTGCTCCGGCATCCAGCACCTCGTCAAGCGCAGCCATCGCATCGACATCATTTTCGATGATTGTATCTGCCGCGTAAACATCCAGACCGAGTTTTTGACATTCCTCGGTGAGTTTACCAAGGCGGTTTCGTGTAAGCTCAATGGGAAAACAGTCTCGGCTGACGCCGACTAAAGCGAGTTTAACATCAGGAGCATTTAACACGGTTGTCACCTCTATGTGTGAAGTTTTGGTATCTCTAAGCGATATTGTATCCCACATCTTATGAGATGGCAGGCAACTTCGCGAGGCATTGCGCAATCTGCTACGATTGTTGCGTACCCGCTGATTTGGATACTAGCTGACGCTGATGTTTATTGATGCTAAGCACGAGCCATATGGTTAGGATACACAAGATGGTATACATGATGGTCACACCTACTGACGACTTCAACGAAACGGGCTCTAGGATACTCATTTTCATCCGCTCCGCCATGTCGATGTTTCTGTAGAAGCTCCAGACTAAGAACAGAATCCACCAGATAGGGATGATGGGGTGTTGTTTCACCTTGTGCCAATTAGCAGGGTCGCAACTTGTGCGCCATGTTTCAGATATGGCTAAATAGGGTTTATACAACGAGTATATAGGCATAAAGAAATACACCACGGCTTGACCTGGTTTATATTGTCTCTTTTCTGCACCGAATCCGACACTGTTTTTACCCACGACATACAACCATCGAAAAAAGACCAAAACCAACACGAAGAGAACCAGATTATTGTCGCCATACAACGACATCACAGTCCTTAAGCTGCCCTCATCCGGGTTATTCAACAAGCTGATACTATTAGCGACTTCCATGCATGATATGTACACAGAAATCAACAGCAAACTGATGAGTATTACGGTAACGCGGATAGGATTTTTTGTGTAACGATACATTTCACCCTGCCAATATATGAACCGTGAATGCTAAGCTAATGATAATGTTATTGTAATGAGTATAACACTTGAGCAGGGGATATGCTATAAACAAAACCAGGCAGACGATACCGGCTGCCTGGTTTGTTGAGTATGCTCCTAAACGGTGCTTAACGGTTGATGTTAACCTTGAGTTCACCGTCGATGGTGATGCCCTTAATGCTGTTGTCGCTAGGTGCATCAAACATCACATCCATCATGATGCCTTCCACGATGCCGCGCAGCGCACGGGCACCAGTGCCTCGTGCTTCGGCTCGCTTGGCGATCTCCCGGATGGCCTCTTGCGAGAAGGTGAGGTCGATGCCGTCCATGCCGACAAGCGCTTTATACTGCTTCACAATGGCGTTTTTAGGCTCTGTCATGATGTGCACCAAGTCATCAACGCTTAATGGGTCGATGGAAGTGATGTTCGGCAGACGCCCGATGAACTCAGGAATCAGCCCAAACTTCATGAGGTCGTCTGGGCAGATGTCCGATAACACCTCAGAACGCGGAATATCGCGTCCGCTGCGCTGTTGAGCAGCGCGGAAGCCGAGGGTGCGGTCGCCCAGGCGCTTACGCACGATCTCTTCCAACCCATCGAAAGCACCGCCGCAGATGAACAGGATATTGCTGGTGTCCACCGGTATATATTGCTGTTCGGGGTGTTTGCGTCCGCCTACTGGCGGCACATTCGAAACTGTGCCTTCAATGATCTTCAGCAGTGCCTGCTGAACGCCTTCGCCGGATACATCTCGGGTGACACTAGTATGTTCGCTTTTTCGCGCGATCTTGTCGATTTCGTCGATGTAGATAATACCGCGCTGAGCTCGTGCAACGGTATTCGCCATGTCTTTATCGACCATCGCGTTTTGAAGCAGACGCAGCAGGATGTTCTCCACATCCTCACCTACATAACCGGCTTCCGTTAGCGTTGTGGCATCCGCAATGGCGAATGGAACGTTTAGGAAGCGGGCCAGCGTTTGTGCCAGCAACGTCTTTCCGCATCCGGTAGGGCCGATTAGCAGAACATTGGATTTCTGCAGCTCTACTTCGCGTGCTTCGGAACTGAGGTTCTGAATTCGCTTGTAGTGGTTGTATACAGCCACACTCAGCATTCGTTTGGCTTGACTTTGACCAACGACGTAGTTGTTCAGCTCGGAATAAATCTGCTGAGGCTTAGGCGGGTTTAGGAATGCCTCATCAAGCTGCTTGTTTCTGTCGCCGTCTTCATGGTTGCTGCGGTCTTTTGCCTCTGAAATGATGCGATGAGCTTCTTCCACGCATGTTAAGCAGACCACTCCAAGCCGTCCTGGAATATACGTCTCAACGGTATTCCCGCATAATGCGCATATGTCAGTCATTTTCTGTTTTCGCATTCGTGCTGTTCTTCCCTTATTACTTCAGGTTCGATCGCGATTGTTTGCCCAGAACGACGTCAACCAGGCCGAAAGTTTTCGCTTCATCAGCGGACATGAAGTTGTCGCGGGTAGTGGCCTGCAATACTTCATCCACTGGTTTGTTGGTGTGATGTGCAATGATCTCATGAAGTATCTGGTTGGAACGCAATACCTCTTGGGCTTGGATATTGATGTCGATGGCTGTACCTTGGAAACCTGCGCTGACCTGGTGGATCATCACGCGGGAGTGTTCAAGGCAAACGCGTTTGCCTGCAGCTCCTGCGCAAAGCAGCACTGCGGCCATGGAAGCGGCTTGACCAACACATATAGTGGCTACATCGCATTTCAACATCTGCATGGTGTCGTAAATCGCCAAACCGTCGGTTACAGATCCGCCTGGGCTGTTGATGTATAACTCGATATCTTTATCGGTGCTCTCTTTTTCTAGGAAGAGCATCTGCGCGACGACCACATTGGCGACGTGCTCATCGATCGCATCACCCAGAAATATGATGCGGTCCTTAAGAAGCCGCGACCATAGGTCATATGAGTGCTGCATCCCTCCGCTCTGTTCTAACACATACGGGATGTAATAGTTCTCAGGTTTGCTTGCCATGGGAATCCCCTCCTAACTAGAAGGCGCAGGACGAGGTGTTATCCGCCTCTTCCTGCGCCACAGATACGGTCAAACGCGTAGCCTTAGGCCTCTGGAGCTGCCTCAGATTCGGCATTTGCTTCAGCTGCTTCAACTTCTTTTTGAGCGGCTGTCTGATCAGCGATTCGCTTAGCGGTCTGCTCTGCCATGTATTCGCGAAGCTCTTGCTCTGTTACTTCAGAAACCGACCATAACCAGTCGACAGTCTTCTCTGTGACCAGGGCTTGGCGCACGTTGTCGCGAACATCGTCTTGCTTCGCGGCTTCTCGTGCCTGCTCCATCTGATCACCGGACTCGGCAATCAGCTTCTCTAGGCGTGCTTCCAGCTCTTCATCACTTGCTGCGATGTTTTCTTGAGCGGCGACGGCTTCGAGAACGGTCGATACAAACAAGTTGTAGTAAACATCAGCGGCTAACTGCTGCAGATACTGCTCTGGGGTTAGGTTGCGCTGCTCCAGATACTGCTTCAGCGAATAACCGCGGTGCCGCAGTGTCTCTGCTTGGTTCTCCATTTCGCGCTGAGCTAAGCCCATCACGAGAACGCGGGAGACAGTTACCTGGTTGTTTTCCATCAAAGCGGTGTCGAGGCTGCGTCGAGTGGTCGACTCTGCGGTCTCGTTAAGATAGTTAGCCATACGCTCGCGAGTCTGCTCAACTAGCTCGTCCATACTGGCAACGCCAGCCTTTTCCAGGAACTGCTCGTCGGTTGGCTCGGTGACTTTGCTGACACCATGAACTTGGATGGTGACTGCTGCTGTCTTACCGGCGTAATCTTCTTCCTTGTAGTCCTCTGGGAAGGTCACTGTGGCTTCCTTTGATTCGGAAGCTTTCATGCCGAACAGCAGGCTTTCCAGCACATCGTCCTTGGTTTCTTCGGTTACTGCCACAAACTTGCGCAGTGCGCCGCGTGCATTTGGCTCGCCTTCGATATGGGGAGTGATGGTTGCGAACACGGTGTGGCCAATTTCAACGGCTTCATCAACGCGCTGATTGGTTGCTGCCTGCTTGCGGCGGGCGTCAATCTCTTCCTGAATCTGCTCATCAGTGACCTGAACGGTGCACTTCGTCAGCTTCAATCCCTTGTAGGTGCCAAGGATGGCTTCTGGCTTTGTAGGAACATCCAGGTTGTAGCTCATCACTTCGCCTTCAGCGAGATTGAGGTCATTAACGTCAGGAACGACCATGAAAGGCTCGATGCCTTCCTCTTTCATCGCGTCGGTAGCTGTAGGGCTGACGAGTTTCTTGGCGACTTCGTCGTATACATACTCTGGTTTTAGTTCTTGTTTTACATATGTAATAGGGGCCTTACCGGGGCGGAAACCCTTAACCCTTACGTATTTACTGAGTTCTCGATAGACTTTGTCATACGTTTTGGCGACCTTCTCTGCATCTACTTCAACGTGCAGACGCACTGTCTTGTCGTCAAGAACTTCCTTTGTTACCTGCATAGCTGTTTATCCTCAAGCGAAAATTTGTCTTTGGGTATGTGGGATGTGCCGTTGGTAAACGCCACGAATTCGGTTCACCCTTGCCGCAGCTCAGCGTCGTACATGACGCCAAACAACGTATGTTGCCAAGTGAACAGTGTACCAATTGAGAGCCAAAGTGTCAAATATAGTGCTGAGCGGGGGTGTTATTACATGTAGCTGCCTCACCCATCGCTAACAACCATGTGGTGACAGTGCCGCGGGTTTAGTCACCCACACGACTTCGTTCCGGGAGCTGACGCTCCGGGAACTGCATGCAGTGTGGGTTCCTGCACCGCGCTGTTTACCATTAACGGCCGGCGTCGCTTCACACCGGCCGGCGCTTGGTGCCACTTCAGAATCGGTTAGCAAGATACAGCCATATTTGCTAATGCTGCTGTGCCTTGGGCTCACCAATGTTGACATGTTGTTTGTATAGAGCCATTCATTAGCATTTACCTCAAATCCGCTGCACTGCAACTAGCTTGTGAACGCCATTTTGCGATTGGCTCACTATATTCCGATTGCTTAGTTAGTCAATCATAGCACGTCATTACAGTACACTATAGATAATGGAAAACAAATATGATGCTGACTTAATAGTCATTGGAGGCGGAGCCTCCGGACTGATTTGCGCCGGGCATGCTGCAGAGTTAGGACTTAGCGTGCTGCTGCTTGAGCGCGGCCCACGCGTGGGACGTAAACTAGCCATCGCAGGTAAAGGCCGATGCAACCTGTGCAATGATGCCGACATCAACGAGACGGTGGCTGCCTTCGGTCAAAATGGACGATTCCTGTATGGAGCGTTATCCCGATTTAGCAACACGCACATCCGCGAACTCTTGCAGAAGCAAGGCGTTGAGACCAAAGTGGAACGCGGCGGCCGGGTATTCCCGGTCAGCGATGATGCCGATGATGTCGTGCGGGCTTTGGAGAGATATGTGCGTTCTCACGGGGCACACATCGTGACGGATGTTCGGGTAAATGGGCTTTTGCAGGCAGAAGGCCGCATTCTGGGTGTGAAAGTGGGGAACCGCGACGTGACCGCGCCTTGTGTGGCCATATGCACTGGCGGTGTTAGCTATCCACTGACAGGCAGCACTGGCGACGGATACAAGCTAGCACAAAGTGTGGGCCACACTGTGGAACGTCTGCACCCTAGCTTAACAGGCATGGTCACTGATGAAAGTTGGCCAGCGATGGCGCAAGGGCTAACACTGAAGAACGTGAAAGCACGCCTCTACAGCGTAGACGCAGAGGGCAGCCGGCATCGCGTGGCACAGCAATTCGGCGAGCTGCTGTTTACCCATTTTGGAGTAAGCGGTCCGGTTATACTAACGCTGTCCAGGCAAGTTCCTGAGCTGCTTGAGAAGGGCGGCGTATTATTAACCATCGACCTCAAGCCTGCAGTGGATGAACAGACGCTTGACGCACGGTTGGTTCGCGAGCTTGTTGGCGCGAAATGGATAGTAAACTACCTGCCGGATCTACTGCCGCGCAGCCTTGTTCAGCCATTTCTGCTGCTGAACGGCATCCCGCATGATACACCCATGAGCCGCATCACCGTGGGACAGCGCCGACAGATGGTTGCTCACCTCAAGCACCTCACGCTGCATGTGAAGGGCTTACGCCCAGCAGATGAGGCGATTGTGACATCGGGTGGCGTCAACATCAAAGAGATTGACCCACGGACGATGATGAGCAAACTGCTCAACGGGCTGTATTTCTGCGGAGAAGTGATCGACATAGATGCGATCACCGGCGGTTACAACCTGCAGGCTGCCTGGAGCACCGGATGGGCAGCCGCCGAGGGTGTCTCGAAGTTGCTGGCAGACGGGTAAATCGGGCAGGGGATTCCCAACCACAGTGGGCACAGAGGATTGCGTTCCGGCATGGCGATGCGGGTGGCCTAATCCTACGCCGGCCGGAGCGAAGCAACGCCGGCCGGAACGCAGTCGTGTGGGTGAATAAACCCGCTGCAATGTGGCTACTGGCTTAATCGGACGGATCCGCCTGATAGGACTGATCCGTCCAGTCTGCCTAATACTTACAACCCATGCCTGTGCCTGCCGGGCCGCTTTGCCAATCGCCGCAGAAGCAATGACAAGTATGACTTCCGGGGTAACCGCATCCTGCATGGTAGTCTGCACCAATAGCTGTTTTTAGCTATTGCTCCTCTGTAATGCATTGCGGCCAAGTGCAGTAATTCTATATTTCTGTTTACTGCTTTGAGGTTTATCAGGTATTGTCATTTCTATGTAGTTAGCCACTAATGCCGGGAGAATGTATGTATTGCGACAGTGCTCATCATCCTTCAGTCCGAGCTTCATCTGTAACTCTTTGCGTGACATCTCACCGTCGATCACCGCTATTATGCGCATGACTTCCGGGGTGACTTCCGGGGTATAGAAAGTCAGTGTGACACCGCGACCTTCTTCGGAGCTCCATGTAGGTACTGGTAAGCCTGCTTCTTTACAGGCTTTTTGAATCAACACACTTCCGCGTCCGAGTTTTTCCATCAGACCACGTAGATACAAAACATGAGCGATGTCTGGATTACGCAAGATAGAAATATGCCCTGATATGAGTGAATCCAGCGTAACTCCATGCGGTAAACTGCCGGAATTCCATATCTCTAATCGATGCGGATGGCTGTATCCTACGCCGGCCGGAACGAAGTCCTGTGGGTGACTAAACCCGCGGCAATGTGGCTACTGGCTTAATCGGACGGATCCGCCTGATAGGACTGATCCGTCCAGTCTGCCTAATACTTACAACCCCTGCCTACCCGGCTTGCCTAGGCCTAGCTATTTAGCCATATGTTTCACGGTGCGTGCAGCCATTTCCGACAGCTTCACGACGTGGTACCCGGCGACACCGGTTTCCAGTGTGTCGTTAAGTGGGCTGGTCCATTTTGTGGGCAGTGCTTCTGCACCAAGCATCACACCCAGAACGCTGCCGACGGTCGCCCCGTTGCAGTCGGTGTCAAAACCGGGCATCACGGCATAACACAAACTCTTCTCGAAGTCCATATCACCCCAAAGCAGAGCAATGGTCACTAATTCGGCGTTGCTGATGGTGTGGCACCAGTGGTGACCGGTTGATTCATCCCAGCGCGCGTGAACATCGGCAATGGCATCGTCGTAGCTCATGCCACTGTGGTAGTTCGCAATCACCTGGTGTACTGCTGCACTTAAGCGGCAGTTGCTGGGGATTTCATTAAGTCCTGCTAGTATGACGCTTTCGGGGTCGTTGAGGCTATATGCTGAGGCGATCATAGCCGCTGCCCACATTTCTCCGTAGATGCCGTTCTTAATGTGAGAAATGCTGGCATCACGCCATGCCATATCGGCGGCTGTAGCAGGATTGCCCGGATTGACATAACCAAAAGCATCGGCGCGAATCTGGGCACCGATCCATTCTCGGCAGAAGTTCCTGTAAGTGGCAGAATATGGGGGTTCAATTCCGTCAACCATATTGATATATGCAATTCGTTCTGCGGTGCATAGGTGCAGAATCGGCAGGTTGCTCATCCAAAACACACCCATCTGCTGCGGTGTGAAGTCACGACCGAGTTGTTCGATGATGGCCAAGCCGATGGTCGTATAGTTGGTATCATCATCTTCCACCATGCAGCACATAGCTTCACGAAACAGGCGCGGGTCATAATTCTTAATATTGAACTCTTTAGCGATATCTTCGGAGACAGAACTGCTGAAGTAGTTGCTGAGCGGCCATTCGTTTTGGCTAGTCAGATACTTACGGATGGCTTGACGCTTCCACCCCTCCACCGGCTTGCCAAGCAGACACCCTGCGGCCCGGCCCAGCCATCCGCCGTAGGCTTTGTTGTATAACTCCTCATCCGTGTTCGGTGCTTGCATAGCTGCATTGTGACTGGAGGCTTTGTATATACCTTCGCGGTCACTGGGTTCACTATACTGGTAGTCAGCCTTAATTGGTGCCACCTCAATGGCATCCATCATGTTTTCCGCAGCTTCCACTGTGGAGTCATCGCTCCAATCGGCTTCCAGCAGCGAAGTAAACTGCTGCTCGAGCTCAGTTGATAGCTGTTTGCCTTCGTCGCGGTATTGCTGCTGCTCGATGAGTAGGCTGTCACGGGATATCTGCATCCACGCCTGTCCGGACCAATTTCGTCGCTTCATGGTTCCCCCTGGTTGTGTATGGTAGTCAGTGTAGGAAGTTGTTATTGATGATATTGTATATCAGCTTCTGTGAAGAATCAGAAGTGATGTTACAAATGCTAGCAAAGTTATATAAGATGCTATGTCCGGCGGTAATGTGCTGTTAGAATGTGGTTGAAGATGAAGATAACGAGGTGTGTATGATACGATCATGTTTATTATGTGCGCTTGGGCTCGTAGCACTTAGCGCACTCAGTTGTGAGGCTAAACCCATGAATGGCGAAACTTTTTCATACTGCAATCCGATAAACACGGAACCCGTGAGAGATCCGTTTATCATCAAGGATCATGGAACATGGTATATGACGGGCACTTCGCAGCCCTTCGGCCCGGAGCCTGGTAAAAAGCACTACACCAAGCTCTGGAGCAGTCCCGATCTGCTGCATTGGAAGTTGGAGCGTATACTGCTTCAGCAACGGCCAGGTCAATGGTATCAACTGCGGTTCTGGGCTCCTGAGATATTCCCATACAAGGGCAAGTATTACTTAACCGTGAACTGCTGCCGTTCTGACCCGGACGGTGAACATGGCGTGGTTGTCGCGGTTGCCAACAAGATCACAGGACCATACGAAGTGCTGACAAAAGACGGCCCATGGGTGCTGGGCAATGATGCTGATCTGTTTCAGGATGATGACGGTAAGGTCTATCTATTCCGAAGTAATATCGACGCCATGCAGGTAGACTTGGAAACTATGAAGATCATTGATGGCCCTTGGGAGTGTATACGCCCCAGCAGCACCCCCGGATTTGACGGCGGCAATGGTGTGGGCATTGAGGGACCTGGCGTGATCAAGCAGGATGGTATCTACTACATGTTCTACAGCAGTTGGGGACGGGGATATGAGGTCGGTGTGGCTACCGCCAAGAACATCAAAGGACCTTGGACAAAACAAGCCGATAACCCCGTGTGGGGCGCGCAACAGCGTGACTGGTGCGAGCGCTCGGGCGCTCAGTTCACCAAGAATGATGACAATCCGTTTGGACAGGTAGGGCACGGTCAGCCATTCAAAGGTCCAGATGGGCGTTATTGGCTGTGTGGACACGGCATCATTCCCGGACGCGAACCGCAGCTTGTGATTGATCCCATCACCATAAAAGACGGTAAGGTTCATGCCAAGATGACTTGGACACCGCAGACGGTGAAGATCAAGTAGCTTGACGCGCGCGTAGTCGAAGTGCTGTATCAGGGAGCTTATGACCGCGCTCCCTGATGCATCTTAGTTGGTATGTGCTTTGATATACCGCCACAACGCTTCAGCACAGATGGCTGTGCTCCAGCTGCTGCACCGAGCCGAAGTAACCGCAGGCTTTCCCTCTTTCGTGATCAGCTCACTCCAGTTTCGCGAGGTATCCATCTGGCTCATCATCTGAGTGAACGCTTCAGATGCGCGTGCATCGCCTGTGAGGGTGAGGTTCAGTAACAGCAAACCGGCATCCGCGTTTAAGCTCCCTTGGCCGATACCACCTGTGAGCATCTGACCGGAGGGCAGCCGCGAGGCCATCAAGTGATCGAATATCTTTACGGTATCATCTTTGGTCAGCACATCGCTGCCGATGTAGATGGGCATCAGGCTGCATGGCACGATCTCCATCCTGCCTGGTCGGTTGGCAGGGGGAAGCTGCTTCTGTATGCATTCGGGGCAAAGATACAGGCCGTTGCCGGCTCGCTCGCACCAGCCGGTGTAGCCGCAATCGGCATCACATGCACCCCATCTGAAGTTTGGCGCCGTAAGGTTAGCTTCGCGTTCACTGCTGTTAGCGTAGACCACATCACTGCTCAACATATACAGACGCCACTGAATGCGGCACTGCTCGATGATCGCAGAATTCTGTGATGCCTTGGCTGGCGTCCAGAAGCCCTCGCGAACCGCCCAATCGCACAGCCACTTGCCAGCCTCAACAAACATGATGATAGCATCGCTGCTGCCTTGCATTAACCCGGTGCGTGGGTAGAAGCCGTTTGTAACGATAGGCTCGTCGCCGCTGAAAGGGATCTGACCTTGGGCTATCTGCTTGATCTGTGCATCCCAGCAGTATTTAATCAAAGGCCATGAGGCTCTTGCGAGATCCCGATCTTGAGTCGATCTGTAGTAGTCTCGTATCTGCAGGATGGTAGCGGCGGTGATATCTGCATCGTCATTTTCATGCCTCCATCGGAAGGCTTCGGTGTTGATGCTTTCGCCGCTTTTGACATCCTGGAACTTGCTGAACTTGTTGACACGGAACATGACGCTTCGGCGGGCTTCATCGGTCATGCCAAGCAGCAGCATGGCACGCATCACGCTATACTGCTGACGGGTGTCGGCCACCATCCACTTTTCGCTAGATGCGATTCCGCCGTCATCACCCTGCATGCACTTCATCGTCACTGCGGCATTATCGAGCACGCTTAACACGTCTTTATCGATGGCTGCCGTGTTGATGCGCGATAGCCGCTGTTTGGTAAACTGCTCCCAATAACGTGATGTTGTCGATATAAGCGGCGACACCGAGTCGGCTGCCAGACGTTCGGCAGATTGAACCCCATTTGGGTAATCCGAATCGGCGACGATGGCTAACGCTCCTGTGCCGTTTTTAGGTGTAATGATGCAGTCGCCGTCTTGGTTAAGCTGGATCAAGCAGTTTCCATTCGGTATAAGCCATGCGTAGCTAGGCTGCGAAGTGTAGCCATTGGCCATCTTCTGCCCTGCTGGTATGGTGATCAACCAACTATTTTCGATGCGTGTCAGTTGAGTGACTTTACCGCCTTCTGGTATTTTTACCTGCCACTGCACACCCTCACGGGCACACTCAAACACACGCACATATGCAGGAAACTCGTTGCCGACAAACTCCGTGTATTTGCATAGTGTCGATTTACCGTCAGTGAGTTCGTGGGACCACATGGCAGAGCCATCAATCCGCAGCGCATCATCTTGCAGTGGGGTAGAGCACTTCGTGGTGAGGCTAAGCAGCGAAGGGGAGCTCATTGGCGCGGCATGAAGCGACACTAGATCGGCGCCTCTGCCGAACACCGTTAAGCGTCCGTTACCCATCACGTGTACCGATCCGCTGTCTTGGTCGCCAGATATCCAGTGACGGGTCCGAAGACGCCAATTTTGCTGGCTGTCAGACTTTGGCTTGGTGGGTTGAACAGAAACGGGTTCTTTTGTAGATAATACCGCGGACACAATATCTGGTTGTGCATAAACAGACACAGAGGCCAACAAAGCCAGTGCCGTTACGATATTTTTCAACAAACCCATACCTGCAGTAAACTCCCTCAAGCTAGTTGTTAGTATCCAATGTCGATTTTCCTTCTATGCGAACGAGCGAAAGTCCGATGTCACCTTTACTGACGCCCACACATGGCTCAAGTTGAAGTGCTGTGATCGTGCCAGCCCAAGCTGGCTGCTCACCTAACGGAATAATATAGTCGGTGCTCTTGCTGTTCGGCGTAATCGGGATGGTTACGGTGCCGCTTTCTGTTGGCCGCTCGGAGGTTGTCCATGATAGTTTAAGCTCAGAAGCCATGGTGTTATTCTTTAGCCGTATCCGCATTACTTGGCTTGGCTGTGCCTGGAAAAACTCATCCTTTGTGAGTGTCCTACTGAGCATCGCATTAGCAGACTTAACCTTCAGCTTGAGTTCACCGCTTCGTGATACATGAGGTGTGCTCAGGCTGTCGTTGTGCTGCCAACCCATACTGTCACCACCCATGATCGGGGTGTGCACAGCAACTTCGGTGACATCATAAAGAACGGCTCTCAGGCCGTTGGTCGGCAGTGCTGCTCCCTCAATGCTGAGGCTTAGGTCTTTTACTGTGCCCGTCCAGGTTGGTTGCTCACCGATGGGTACAACCAATGTCTGTGGCTGTTGACCTGGCAGCAACGGCCAGGATATCTTCTGATTGCCCCAGTTGATCAGCAGATTTTGCTTTTCTGACGTGTTAGTAATAGTTACCTGAAGAACTTGGGTAGGGGCTGCTTTAATCTGACCACTTAGTTTTACTGGCTTAACTGACTGCTTTAAGTCTTTCCAGCTTAATACTTGTCGGCAGTTGGCTAGCGAAACTGATTGAACCCCCACACGCTGTTCACCCAGCATGGCAGTTCCCACGCGGTCATCGATAAAGCTCAGCCTGATGCCGGCAGCACCCGCCACGTAAGCGGCGTTTTGGCTAATAGGCACATAGATGCTGCACATATCCGTGGTCGCCGGCAGCGCAAAGCGATTGCCCACCCATCCGGCTGCACCTGATTTCGGCCAGCACATGATATCCGCATAGCGACAGCCGGTTCCGTTCTGTATGCGCAGTTTGACCATTTGATTGGCATTGGGTTCTACAGAAAATGGAGGAGCAGTGAACACCGTCTCAGGGAATACTTCTGCCGAATTTGCTGGCTGGCTTGATGCGATATCACCCGTAAACGCAAGGCTCCACAGTTTGCCTGTCTTGTCATCATCTTCCATACGACCGCTGCGCGTAGAAAACTCGGTGGAGAAGGGGGCCGCATGGTCGGCTTCGGTGTTCGTCCAGATTGCATTGAACGGAGTGGTTTGACAAACAGCAATCTGTTTAAGGCTGATGATACCGGTGTTCGGCCAGTCACCGCCCATGTTCACCCTGATCTGATCGATCTTACCTGTCCATGCCTTATTGGTCGATACAAAAACACGCACATTTCGCAGCTCATTATCATGCGGTAGTATCTGGAAGGGCATACATCGCTCTTCGCTGAACTCCTGATCGGCACTCCGCCAGTATATCTTTGCGCCGGTGTTTGAACTGTTATTGCGCAGGGTTAGCCTGACATACTGGTTCTGGTCGGCATCTATGTTCAGGTTACGTGATGAATCGAGACTGATGGCATTAGCGGTCGGCATATCCAAGCCGTTCCATTTGGATAACTCAATACCCGGTATGGGCTCAGACGGAGCTGTCTGTGGGGCAGTGGTCTGAGGCAGCAATTCACCGATCACTTCTGGCTTCAGGGCGGGATACAGCCTGTAAATACCAGCAGGCATGGGCATGGTGGATATCTGCTTTTGCTTGCGCAAATTCAACCATGCGACGTTCAGCCAATCGTCTCCGCAGAGACGCTGCAGCTGATATTTTCCGCTGGCGTTGTTGGGCAGCTGCAGCTCGTGCCATGGCGCTCGTGCGCGGAAGCGACCATCCTGTATATCGTCAAGTATCAGACCTTTTTCATCCGACTGATAGCGCAATAGCGTGGCTTTGCTGAACTGGTTGTCTAACCTCGGCAGGGTGATTGTGCCAGAGCTGACCTTGAGTTTTAGTGTGTATTCATTACTGAGCGACGGCGGCAGGCATAGTGTCCATACATCGCCGCTGTCAACATAGCTGAACGACTTGCTGCACGCAATAACACCATCGGTGTATACGCTAAGGGTTGCAGAGTTGGCTCCGTTATCCAGTGTAGCAACTGGTATCTGAACCATGTCAGCCTGAGTTTTCGTGCGTAATATCCATTCGTTTGGCGCTGTATTTTGCAGATCGGTCACTTCTGCATCAACCGCCCAACTTTGCAATGGAGCGAAATTCAACTGGATATTCGCGAAGGCATCATCACCATCGTTCAGACAGTTAACACGCAGATCCTTCCATGTGTTATTCATCGGATCCATCGGCGCTGCGGAATCATACCACGGCAGCGCGACATAAGCGCGCGTCCAGGTGTTCGTATTGGTCTTTTTGAATGTTTTAAGAACCTCATACTTCGATGTCTGACGGTTGTATAACTCCACCGCGAAACTATCGGTGCCTTGATCGAAATAGCTGAGCATCACAACAGCTCCGCTTAAGCCGCGGTATGCTGCTGTGTCATCAATATCGAAGTTGATATATGGGTTCCCAGATGCCGAGTCTGTGCGGATGCAGGGTTGTCCGCCCTTCACATCATAGGTCGTCTTGCCTCCGCCTCCGCCGAAGCTGCGCCCCAACCAGTCGGGATCATCCCACTGTGATATGCCCAACTGTTGGTTGCGATTGTTGGTCGTTCGGTCACCTTTGCGGCCGTAAAATGCCTCCATGGGGCGAAGAAGACAGTAAAATGTGTTGATGTCGCCTTTACCGAGTGCGGCGGCAGCGATGTCGAGTGCTGCCTGGTTAGCCGTATCCTGCATCGATGGGCTATACCATGTGAGGATTGATGGCGCATCCTGCAGAGCTCTGTTAATGAATGTGGCGCAGTTGCCTAGTCCGTTTGTCTCTGGACCAGTGGCTGGTTCATAAACGAGCGATGTTCTGCCCCGCATGCGCTGTGCAATCCAGCTAAACTGTGTGGTGTCGTGCCATTCGCTGTATTTACCGCTAAGCCCGTTCTGCTTCACCATCACACCGCGTTTGGCCGCTTCGTCGGCTAGTCGATACCAGTTCCATGTTTCGTTCTGTTCGTTCTTCATGGCATATGCCACCATGAGACACAGAGGTGCTTGCGGCGCCGCTTTGCGCCAGGTATCCATAGACCACTTAACCTGTTCGAGGTAGTCCTTTTGGTTATATCCTTGTGCCAGCCACTGCCGTTTTGCTGAGGTATCGTCCCAGTTATCGCCAGTGTCAATCATAGCCTCTTCCCATCGCCCGATTCCGTTGATGTTGAAATAGAGGATATTGGGGTTATTACCATACTTGTTGGCGACAGCGGTGATGAATGCACTGAGCTTGTCACGGAACTCCGGCTGCCAATAAACCGGATAGGTGTACTGACGCAGCGACCGTCGGGCGACGAGTATATTATCGATGCTTGCAGAGCCACTTGCTTGCCAAACCAATTTGCAGCCAGTCGTATTGGGGCTTATGAAGTCCCACTCCAGCGTTGCCTTCTTGCCCGCGATGAGAGTGAAGCTCTTTTCCAGATAGCTCTTCTTGCCATCTGCGCTGACGCACTTTACCGTAATAGTGCCATCAGAGGGCATTTGCGCATCGAATGCGGCGATCATACCTTCGGATGGCGAGACTATCAGCGATGGCTTAGTGGCGATCTGAGCGGAAGGATCTGGCAGAACCGCACTGCGTTGCCCGCTAATGACAGAGATCGCCTCTGAGGATAAAACGGCACCAGATGATAGCTGCATCTCATCATCTGTCTCAAAATCTGCGAACGGCGTGTTTCTGCAGACGATACGGCGCACACCGCTTTGGAATACCCAGTCGGGTGTCTCTTGAACGCGATGCCCACCTGTGCTGAACCGCAGCGCTACCTTTTTACCCGCATTTAACCATGGAGCCATCTGGGCATCTAGGTCACTCCAGTTGAATTTACCCTCTTCTGGTTCGATTTCACTCCAGGTAAGGTAAAGGTCGATACCTATGCAACGAGGATCATCAACGCCTATTAGCCCCCAAGAGTCGGTGCTTATACCGCGGAAATTGACAAGACCTGTGGGAGCGGTTTGCTCGTTTGTGTCGGCATATGATGGCATGCTGCCGCAAGATAATGCAGCAGCGACGGCTAATAAAGCGGTGTATTTCATGACTAAGAGACACTCCCAACAGTTCGACAAATACGCCTAAGGCGCGCACATCACGTATCTTGCTTGATGTGCGCGCCATACTATGGCTATCTATATCTTACCCTTAGGAGTGGGTGATAGATATATTACCTTTGGTTAGACCTTCAGGAACCTGGACATCGGCATCAACACCTGCAGGGCATGTCACGCTGACATCCATCGATCCTGATTTAACCGACCATGATATTGCGATATCACCATAAGGTGTAGGCAATGTTCCGCATGCGTTGGTGAGGTCACCAGGATGCGGTGCAACGGTGACTTTTTGCCATCCTGCAGCGGCTGGCTGTGCGCCAAGTATATGCTCCAGCAGGAAGGTTGCCGGGCCAGATGCCCATCCGTGACACAGGCTGATGCGGTATTCACCGTAGGCATCGGTCCACAGGTTGTGATGGGTATCACCAGCTGGGTCTGGAAGCTCTTCGATACCGGATGGTGAGGTGACCCAGCGTGGATCAAACACCTCCCAGAATGTGGTAGCACCAGCGTCCATCATGGCTCCCCAGTAGTTGCGGATGACGTCAAGCGCTGTTTTATGCTCTCCTAGTACTGCTAGTGCTTGAAGCACATAGAAGTTTTGGAAGGGGCTTACCCATCGCTTGTTGGCTGCCGAGAGATCAACGGCTGCGGCTGCGCAGCTCTCTTTTGGAAGAGCACCGCACACGACAGCCCAGGCATTTACCTGCTGTCGCTTACTGAACAAGCCAGTTTCGGGATCAAGCCATGCTTTTACTGCGGCTTCACGAGCGGCTTGTGCAGCTTTCACGCATTTATCTGCCTCTTCGGCTTCACCTGCTGCTGCGAGAACCTTAGCAACACACTCCAGCGATTCGATCCACTGGAAGTGCGTTCCCTTCACGCAGTCATCATGTTCCAGCCATGCCCAGTCAACGAGAGGGCGCTCCTGACCTTTCGCATCCCACAAGCCATCTGCGCCGAATTGATCGACGAACCAATGGGCGGCTGCGATGATATGCGGCAGGTTGCGCTTAATGATGTCTAGGTCGTTCTCAAAACGCAATACCAACTCGTATGCCATGGCCCAGTAGGCTGTGTATCCAGGTATGCCCTGAACATTGCGCGGCCATTCGCCGGCCATGCGAAGGTGATCTAACGATTCCTTGATGACGGCTGCATCGCCGAACGTGGTGTAGATGACTTCTGTCTCAACGTGAAGGTCACCTGCCCATTCGAGGCGGTCGCGTTTAATGCCATCCCACAGACCTGTCTGCAGGCATAAATGCGCTGTGCGCACGGATGTCTTCCAGATTTTGTTGAGGCGTTCATCGTTACACTCGAAGTTTCCGCGCTGTTTTAGCGGAAGGTAAGTGCTGCGGAACATCACTGGGCCGAGATGCACAGGACCATCTGAACTCAGCAGCGCGACGCGAGCAAACCTAAAGCCCACTTCACCCAGAAGCACCTGGCTGTTTGGACCCATCTCCACCACGAACTCCGTGAGTGAGTGGCTGTTGATGGCCGGGGCAAGGCTTTCGGCGACAGATTCGGCGAGATGCACATACAGTTTAGCCGTGCCGCCTTCCAGAGTGCTGAGCAGCACGCCGCCGCACAACTCTTCGCCTGCATCGTAGATGACCCATGGCACATCGTCGTTGCTTGCAGGCATCATGTCAACGGTTGGCTGCTCATCGCAGCATGCGCTCTGAACTGCGGCTGCTCCGCCGCCGCTATGCGTGGTGACGATGCGGCTAGGGGCGTTCCAGTCATGAGCTAGCCGTTGTTCTGGAGTGCCAGGAACGGTCGCGGGATAGAGCTCTGGCAGGCCAGGGCCATCGACTGTTAAGCCAGGGAATACTTTTGCTGGTCCAGGAGTGGCATTACAGGCGTCACCAATTATCTCGATGGGCTGATCGGCTGACCAGCTTTCATCCGTCTGGATTGTGACAGTGCTGCCATCAGCCATGACCATCATCAGCACGGCCATCAAACCGTGACTGCCGGGCTTCTGGCCGTGGATCGGCGGACGCTCTTCACCGATCAGTTCGATTTTGTTGTCACCAATATTAAGGATGGCGGCAACATCCTGCATAAACATGATCGGACGATTGATGTGCCAAAACTGTTTTGGTGCCAAAGGCTCGTAGACGCTGTCGTTGCATACAGCCTTGAGGCCGTAATCGGTGGTTCCACTGCCGCCTAGCGTGAAGCTGCTGTAAAAAAGATGAGCGCTGACCGGCTTTTCGGCCAATGTGAACACTTTGGAGACATGTGAATTCGTCTGCCCCGCCCATATCCATTTGGCCAATTGGTCAATTTCTACAGTGGGGAAATAGTTATCTAAGAAGGGGCTTTTCATAATATCTGCATCCTCATAGGGTGTATGTACTCGGGGATATTATATCACGCGGGGTAATGTGGGCCGATACTGTAAGGTGTGTAGCGGGTTTCGAAACAAAGGGAAGCGACGCCTAGAGTGTTGAGAGACAAGGCGGGAATGTAATTACAACGAGACAGTTATGTGTTATCGACTGCTAGTAGGGACACTGCAATGGTTGGGCAATACTCATAGGTAATGGCTGCGCTTTAACATGACGAAAAAGCCCGTCAGATCGAATCCGTCATCTTGCGATTTACATACAATTCGTTTAATACCTCAAGCATGTTATAACTGCCATTTCATCTATTATTACCGCTCATATACCGGGTATTCTTAAGCCATACACACAACCCCGCGAGGTGAGCTATGTATTGCTGTAGATGGTTGGCCTTACTGATCCTCACGCTAATATGCACCGCGGTGGGTCAATCGGCACCTTCTGACCTGCCGACTAATGAGCGGATGCGTTCCGTGGTGAAGCAGTTCGTTGCGGAGACAGGTTCGAATGTGATTGGTCTAGGATCTTGGATATCCAACAAAAAGTATGCTGATCCCTTATCTGGCGGGAAATCCGATCATGACATGCGGCTGTTGCTGCCTCGCGGTACAAAACCAGAGCAAGCAGCCCAGCAGTGGAATGAGGCGCGAAGAGAATTGATATCCAAAATCCGTAATGAGTTTGGCAAGGACGCCGATAAAGTGCTGAAGACGGTAAACCTGTATCCGCCAACCCAACTGATGCAAGGTGTGGAGGATGCTGATGACGCACTGCAGCAGTTTAAGCGACTAAAGCAGGTTCCCGCACTCAGCTATGTAGACGAGGTGACAGACAACACACCCGCTTCATTTGCTGAGGGGCTATATGGTGAGGGTGCCGATGCTTTTACGCAGCGCTACGAGAAGGATGCTGGCCGCCTCTTCTACAAAGAGAACGGGAAAGTGTATGTGGGCATGACGGACTTCACCCACCTGTCTGAGGGTGAAGCTCGTTTTACGATCCGAGGTACTGTGAGCACCTCACGACAGTGGATTTCACACCTTGACGATGCCATCGATGCCGGCGATGTTAAGGCAGCCGCGAAGTATCTGGAACGTCTCGAACGGGATCTGACGAAAGCGCGTGATCTGGCTCGCTGCGGGGTTGACCGCGAATGGAGCCAGGCGATGAAGTCCATAATCGCTGAACTTAGGAGAAAACCGCAAGCCGAAACTCTGCGGCAATTGACAGGTACAGTTCGCGGATTAGTCAACACCGCGGGGCGTCAGACTGCTGTGCTGAGTGCTTTGGAAGGACAGTCAGCAACAACAGCCGCGGTGTTGAAGGAGATGCTGACGAAGCCCGGCTCGAGTACCTCCAGCGTGTTGGATGACATCGCTAAGGTGATTGATGCACCGCTGGAAAAGATCATTGGCGGCTTAGTCGCGGCGATCATGACGATGCAGTTATCTACCGTCGCGGGCGAAGAAGGGTTTGGGGAGGCTATTCGGCAAGGCGTGCCGATGTTCGCGAATTTACCGGCGGGGATATTCACTGCGATGGCAGACGCAATATTAAAGGATGCCGAATCGGCTGGTATAGATATGGTTGCCGGTCGTCAGGACGCCTGGGATTTGATGGCGGGTATCTATAATGGCCGCAACATCGAGGTTGATGAGCACACAGGTACTTGGGATGTAGATCGTCTGGTGGCTCAGGTGCATGACATCAACAAGATTAAGTCGATGGTGATGGCGCGCGCCTACGCTGCCGCACGCTCAGGACTGGCGAGTGGTGCAGAGGTCGATTCTAAAGTGACGCAACGAATCTATGACCGCTGTTATCCCGTGATTCTTCAAGCCTGGCGAGCGAAACGTGAGATGCTGTATGCGGAATTTGACCAGATAACATCCGGTTTGCAGATGAATTCTGTGGCACTGACAGCTACACCGAGTAAGTCGGTATGGCCAAAGGGTGCCAAATCGGTGAGGGTAGCCCTGGCTGCAGTCAGCCGGAATGGTATTCCTGAGAAGCCGATGCAGCGTATGCAGCGGATAGCAGTATTACTTACCGGATTGAAGGCCAAGGTCGCCATGACCTACAATTTCCAGCCAGCGGGTTCGTTGGCAGATTATCCAAACCAGGCGTCGCTGAGTTTCTCAGCGCCTGGCCGTTACACAGCGAATGTCACTCGCGTAATAAGGGTTCGGGTTGATGGACTTGACCCCAACCACCAGCTTGCGACCCCCGTAACAACCAATGCGATGGTGGAGATCGAAATCACCAAACAACCTGAGGAGAAGGCTGTCGCGGCACCGAAGAAGCCGGTAACCGTGGCTAAACCCAAAGCAACTGCAATAAAGCCTAAGCAGACCTCATCTGGTGTGTCGACAGTGACAAAACCGCCCACGGTATCGATACCGAAGCGGGTGTGGATACTAAAGGAAGTTGCGGCCAAACCACCTGTGTATTGGGATCGACCTAATGCACCCGCACATGAGAAGGCGACGGTATCTGAAGGTCGGGTTGAGTTTATGGCCAAAGATACGCGGGAACCCAAAGAGGGTCGAGCCCAATGGTTGAATGGCAAGCACTTCCAATGCTGGGCTTCATGGACAATACCTCCGGCACAAGCAGCACCTGGTCAGACGGTGAACATGACCATCAGCGGTGAATACGCCGAGTTTGCCAGTCCGATGCTCACCCGTTTGGCCTGGCCAAATCCACCAGCGGGCACTGCACCAGCACAGATAGGTGCTCCTGCATTCTCACATCAGGTTCCAATTACTTGGCCGAAGATAGGGCTGTGGATAGATGACGACAAGCCCGGAAATACATGGCATTTTGATGTGTCGTTCGAATTGATTGATGTGATTTACCAATACAGATATATCTACGAGCTGAGATGACTATGCCGAGGCGGGAAGTTCATCCCCGCCTCGATCACAAGCATTGCTTATAGGTACCGTCCAAAGAACTCTTTGCTCTTGTTTCCGCCCCATCCGTGTTCACCTGTGAACAGGTCGAGATCAAGACGGTCGCGTGCACCTGCTGCCTGGTATATCGCCTCCACTTTGTGGAAACACTGAATGGATGTGTCGATATGGAAGCAGGTGTCATATACGCCGATATCTACCAGTAATGGCTTTGGAGCCAATAACCCCTGCAGGTCGGGCACATCCACCTGTTTATACAAACCAGGAGCCACTTGCATTCCACAGGCGTTGAGGTCGCGGAACAGGAAGGCTTCCCATAAGTCGCTGTAACAGATGATCTCCACAGCCTTAAACCGGTCGTCCATGAGGCCCGACCATAGCGTCATGGTTCCGCCGCCGGATAATCCCATCACGCCAAGCCGATCGGGATCGACTTCCGGAAGGGAACAGACGAAGTCGGTGGCAGCCATGCCATGTGTGATGTTAATGCTCAGGCTGGTCATGCCCAACATGGTGGCATGGAGATACAGCATATTGCACCAGTCGCGACCGCCTATGTGGCTGCGATAAAACGGATGCTGCGAGTCGTTGCGTTCGCCAGCACCGATCCAGTCGATTCCGTAGGTGATGTAACCTTGCTTAGCCATTTGGTGGCCGTAGTTATAGTTGTTTTGAGCGATATTGTCACGCAAGGCAGGGGAGGAATCATTGCCCATGACGGGTTCCTTACCGAACTGCCCATGACCATGCCATGTGAGTATGGCCGGGCGTGTTTCGCCCTCTTTGATGTCGCCAGGGAAGCATATCACGAGGCTTGCGGAGATGTAACGCCCTACATCGATGAGCCAACGTTGTTTTCTCAATCCATCCTGCTGCCATTCGACAACGAGCTCTGGGTTAAGCTCAACACGTTCTGGCCAGTCGCCTAAAGTGGCCTTTACTTTAGGATAGGTGTTGGCTTTCCACTCCTCAAACTGCTGTTTGTTGCTGCCCTCAAACTGACATAGCGGTTTATGTTCGCGAGCTAGCTGAACGAACATCTCCAACGGACTTAGGTTGCGGGGGTTCATGACATCACCTCTGGTTCGGCGTAATGGTTTGAGTTATGTTCGATGAATAGGCTGCTATATCCTGCCAGGAGTGTTGGCAGGATATAGCGGCGGAAGTCTACTGTTAGCAGGATATTGTGAGAGATATCTCGTTACCTTCGAGGTCACCTTGAGGTGTGTTCAGCAGCGTGAATGGTGCGGATGATTTTGCAGTCCAACAGATACTGCTGCCATCACGCGTCCAACTGATGTGAATGTGCTGATCGGAATTTGCCACCGGGACGCAGCCTTTAGCCCAGGTCATGGTGTCGGCTGCGAGCTCAAACCGGAAGCAGCGGTTGCCCTTGTCAAAGCAAGGATGGATACCAAGTGCATACTGACTGAGCATCCAAGTGGGGCATCCCGCCCATTGATGGCAGTGGCTCCAACGATGGTCGAACACCTCAATCCAGGTGGTGATACCACTCTCCATGGCCCATCCCCAGCATTTGCGGATTTGACCCCACACGAACTCGGCTTCACCCCGCTGAAGCAGCGGCGGGAATGCGTAATGCGCGAAGTATGGTGTGATAAGCTGCGGGTTGGCCATGGTAGGCGAGCCCAAACGCGGCGCATTGGCATTGTTTGGGAAGCAGTTCAGCATATGCGACTTAATGTAAGCAATGGCGTTCTGCTCTTGATCAACCGGCACTAAGCCCAGACGCAGACAGAGCACGGAGCGATGGTAACCAATTGTCGGCCAATCGATACCAGCGCTTGTTTGGCAGCTATCAATGTAGTTAGAAACGCATTGTGCCAACCGAGCATCGAGTTGCTGGAGCCATGGCAGCTCAGAAGTATTATCAATCGCATGCGCCCAACGGATGGTATCACGCACGCTGGCGAGGCTGTGCAGCGTGAGGCCGATATCCGCCTGACCAGGATTTTGGACATACCCCCAGTCGATGAACGGCACGCCAAAGTCTACGACGCCCTGTTCATTGATTGACTGCTCCAACGCTTTGAGGTTCATGATGGCGTTTGCCCACATGGGGCGCAGAAGATCATTTTCGCCGGTGAGCTCCCAGTAATGCATGACAGCTGTATTCCACTGCACCGCATACGCACTGAATACGCCACCGCCGCCTGGGCACAATCCGCTGATGAACCCGCGTTCGTCTGCACACTGAGCGCTTTGCATGATCGCCCGTTTTAGCAGCCGCAGGTCGGTAAAGGCGGCGGCCGCGATATCCATACCAGACGAAACCACATCACCAGTCCACTGACCGCGTTCGCGGGTGGGGTTGTCGATGAGCGCATCCTCGCTGCAGCTCATATGTGTGTGCACACCCTGCAGCCAAATGCTGTTTATCAGCTCATCTGAGCATTGAAAGTCACCGATGATCTCGTCAAAATAACAACGCACATCAATGGATTCCGAAAGGAACTGAGCTTGCGATGGCTCGCACAGCACATGCACCTCCATGAAGCGGCCACCCTTTGGAGTTAGCGGAGCGAATAGCTGACGGCCTCCACGAGCTATGTAGTGGTCCATGTTGCAAGAATCACTCGCCGATAAGGTGATCCATGGGCAGACACGCTCATGCTGCAAAGATTCGCACAAGGCTATTTCGACGATGGCCCCTTCGGGAAGATCGAGTTCAATCTGCGGTCGGACGACAGCTACGCGACCAAGGTCATATCTGCGCCATATCCCATTAGCGGCCTCTGGCGATGCCGACAGGTTACGCAGGAAGAAGCGCGCACTGGGGTTGTCGAGTTCGTAGCCGAACTCCTCGGTGAGCAACCCAGAAGCAATGACAGAGGGTGTTATTTTTGTGTGTTTCAGCTCCGCGATGGTCGACGGCTTAGCCTCAACTTGCGGAGCCGCGATCGTGACTGGCTGTGCCCATGTGCTGTCGTCGAAGCTGCTATCTTGCCAGTTAAGCGGAAGCAGACGCGTGTCGCACCATTCTACCCACGATAGCTGTGCATTAATCCTCCGTACGCATTTCGCATAACCCGGCAGTTCCATGCACTTCCATGTGATGGGCAGCTGCGTGTTGTTGTCCATCACGCGCAGCCACAAAAACGGCGGGATGTTATCTAAAATCCGCGTGCTTAGTCCTTCGTGATGCACCTGAACGGCAACGATGTGTTCACCAGGGCACACGCTAACCGGAACTACTTGGTATTCAGGATGGGTGATAGGGTAACGGTGCGGGCCTTCGGTTAGCTCTGCTCCATCAAGCCACACTCGGTACCAGCTTGCACCGAGGATATGCATCTCAACGGAATCGTCAGTTGATGTTGTGAACCGGCCTCTGAAGGCGACATATGTATCAGCCGGCGTCTCTGATTCTGTGATCCATATGGGGTGTGTCTCTGGCATTGCGATACCTCGTGAGTTCAGTAATGAGCATGCAAACTGCATCAATTTAGTATTAGTTTACGGTAGATATCGCAGGGTGGAAATATATGCACAAAACGGATAAATGGCGGTTGTCAGAGTGTAAAAAGAGAACGAAAGAGGAAGGGAATTGGGCGATGAATACCATCGCCCTATGATGGTGATGGGCTTAGCCCCACCAGAGTTTGAGGTCAGCTATGGTATTGCGGATGTCGCGGATTTGCTCTTCGCCGGATATCTCGCGCTCGATAATCAGCTCTCCAGTAAATCCGATACTCTTCAGTGCCGCGATGAACTCAGGATATCTCACTTTGCCTTGTCCGGCTGGCACTTCGATTCCCAGGTGGTCACCATTCGTGGGATACATGCCATCCTTAACGTGGATGTTTCGCACGTATTTACCGAAGACATCCAGGGCATCGATGGGGTTGGCTTTGCCATACATAATCAGGTTTGCCGGATCTAGGTTGATACCAAGGTTACCGGTTCCGATTTTCTCAATGGTGCGCAGAAGAACCACGGGGGTCTCCTGACCGGTTTCAAACCAAAATCCCAGTCCGCGTTCCTCGCAGTACACGGCAACTTCCTTGATGGCATCGACTACCGGTTGATAGGAGGGCGACGTCATGTTTTCTGGGATGAACCCGCAGTGTGTGATGATGGCCGGTGCGCCAATCCACACCGCAAAATCCGCCCACTGTTTGAGCGCCTTGATCCGCTCCTCGCGGTATTGCGGAGGCACCAAACCCAAGGTGACAGGGCCTGCGGTGAAGTTCCATTCGGCAGGCGGAGGCCAACCGGCCCACACTGCACAGATACGCACCCCAGCCGCTTTCGATTCCTCAATCACAGTATCGGCGACCGCTTTGGTCGCTAGGCTGTTGTCCCAACAGGAGAGCTGGCACACATGCAGGTCGATTTGCTTCATCATATCGAAGCATCGGCCTTCGTTGTGAAGGCCGTTGATAACTCCGATTTCCATGTTATGCACCGATTCCCAGTTGTGCGTTGATAATCTGCTGTTCTTTTAGTGCGAGCTCGATACTCACGCAGGTGCTTTCAGCCGGTGTAACTGTGTTTGGCTGACCATTCTTTACGCAGTCCATGAAGTAGCGCAGTTCGCGTGTGTATGCGGAGTTCGTGTCGACTTCGATCTTCTTGGGCTCATGCCCGATGCGGTATTCAACGAGTGTGGGGTTAGTGGCTATGCTGTATTCCAGGGTGGCATCGTCAAACATCGCACGATAACGCATGGTGAATGGGCCGTCATACATCCAGCTTCCGACCAGCGATACGGTGGTTTCACCATATTTCCACATAGAGATGAGGTCGTCGATACCGCCTGTGGCGCCGACACGGCCCATGGCTTGGATCTGCTCTGGAGCGCCGAAGACGCTGTTGACCCAGTCAACATCATGAACATGCAGGTCTAACAAAGCTCCGCCTGATCGGTGGTGATCTAGATACCAGTCCGACAGACCAGTGGAGTTGCCCATGCGCTCCATGTGTAATGAGCGAAGCTTGCCATAACGGTTGTCTTCAATGCTGGCTTTAAGATATTCGTATTCACCCCAGAAGCGAAGGCACTGTCCAACCATCAACTGAACGCCGTTCTTGTTTCGGCATTCTACCATCTTCTGACAGTTTTCAACGGTGTGCGACATTGGCTTTTCGCTAAACACGCTGATGCCTTTTTCCATGGCCATCATGGCATACTTGGCATGGATATCCGTCGGGATGGCTAAAACAACAACATCAAGCAGCTCTGTTTCCAACATCAACGCAAAGTCGGTGTAAGTTTTACTGCCGGATATATTGAACTTGCACTGGCCGGCGTCGATATTAAAAGCCACTTGCTGCAGGGTTAGTTTTTCTGGGTCGATATCGCATACTGCTTTCACGCAGACGTCGTCAAAACCAGCTAATGAATCCGCGTGTACGTGTCCTAACGCGCCGAATCCGCATAATGCTGCGTTTATCATGGTAGAGTCTCCTTTTACGATTAAGTTAAAATAACACTTCTATTATGCACTTATCATGCCAGATTGGAGAGGGCTTACAGCGTTAATACCGCCAACTCTCATGGCGAACAGGCAACCGGTTAAGCGTGTCGCGATAGTATCGCCATTTGGGCATGTTATTATCGAGTATAACAGTAAAATGCCGGTTGTGGCTTGGCTCGATGAGATGGGTCATTTCATGCACCACGATGTATTCCAGACACTCCTTCGGCTTTTTCGCCAGCTCCGTATTCAACCGGATGTTTCGAGCCAGCGGGTTGCAGCTGCCCTAAAAAATGCTAAACGGCATGACCGTTCTATTGCTGTGCTCGAGCGGTCAGCTGCTTCTGCAGCGCAGCTCCCTTATCTGTTAACCGATATTTTTGTAAACGGCTATTTGGTTTGTCTGGGATTGTCATCTCTATGTATCCCGCTTCCAGTGCAGGAGTTAGATACAATTCTATGAAATTCGCTCTGCTATTCAACCCGAGCTTATCTTGCATCGCTTTGCGAGTCATAATACCCTCGCAGATTACCAACAACTTAGCCACTTCACCTGTGACTTCACCTGTGACTTGTCCTGTGACTTGTCCTGTGACTTGTCCTGTGACTTGTCCTGTGACATGATCCGTGACATGATCCGTGACTTGTCTGGTTTTGCGGTAGATGGTAGTAGTAAAGCCATCCGAGATGAAAAATCCAACATCCGGCAGACCCGCTTCACGACATCGACGGATCATGTCGCCCGTACCTGTGCCCATTCGTTCGATGTATTGCGCTAGATAGAGCGGCTCAGCCAGCAACGGATTTGTAGGTATAGATCCGTGAGGATACCGCAGCATCTCTAGCGTTAACGACGGCGGAAGAGTTCCTGGGTTCCATACTTCCAAGCGATCGGAAAACAACATAACTTGAATGCTTCCATTGCTTGTGTAATCACGATGGGCAACTGCATTCACGATGGCCTCAACGACTGCCTCCCGAGGAATCTCATACCATACAGGCGCCTGCGGGCCGTCTTCACGTGTTCCCACACTGAGATTAATTTTGGATAATACGAAATCGACAGCTTGATCGACCATGTCAAAAAGGGTGCCCTTGTATACTTGATACGACGGGATTGGCTTAGCGACCTGAGTGCCATGGAAATGGGCACACTTCACCTCAGACGAAATCAGGAACCTTTGGGGTTCCTTACCGAACAGCAGGACTGCGGCATTGGTAAGTTTTTGGTTATCCAAAAGGTTAAGGTGTGTCAGCAACTGTAATGGCGAAGCTTGCTCTGATAGTGGGAAGTTGCGAGCACGACGGGCTTCGCGAAGAAACCAAGCCATACGTTGTTCGTCTAGATCAGCTAACGTTGCATTGGAACATGCAGCGGCATCAAACGGACCGTTGCGGATGAGCTCTGCGTCTTCGAGATACTGAACTAACGCTGCATATACACATGAGATCAGTTCTGCTGACGTGGTAAACCTGCGGCGAATGAGTTCCGTTCCTGCTTGTTGAATCAATGCCTGCATTTTGGGATGACGCCCTGCATCTTCTTGCCCATGGATGAACACTAAACGCGTTTTGTGCAGGTTAGTTGCTAGCTCAAATTCTCGTTGGGTCGGCGATATACCATCATGGTCTTCATGGCCATACTGGTATCCGAAGAGCCCAAGATATATGTCGCACTTACGGACTTCATCGGTATACATTTCATCAGCCCGTTGATCGACAGCGGCGACGTCTTCGAACAGGAAGGGCTCGAAAAAGCGCCGAATCAGCGGGTCACCACACAGGTAATCACGGAGGGCCCTCCGCTCCTGTGCGAATTCCTTTTGTACACTGCTGATGAATATCCGCAGCTGCGTCATATCGGGCGTATCCTTCTGGTCAACATCACTTACATCATTCCTTACTGGCGTTCCCTGGGGCTATCGCGCGGTTTGGTTTACTCGTCGATTTCAGTATCCATATCTTGGGACACAGATGCAACAGCTGCTTGCTTGGGTAGGTGAGGAATGTAAAA
>CAZFLA010000013.1:0-12341 GCA_964519405.1 uncultured bacterium | reverse complement strand
AAGGTAACCCTTGGGGGATGGATTCCGTAATGTGCTATCGGGGCTACTTCTCCCAGATGAACCGGTAGGCGAACCGTCGGTTAGGAGCGGTGTCGCCGTTGACGCACAGGGAGATAGGATCCTTCAGGTCGGCAGGATTGTCGGCCCATTTGAAGTCAAAACTGATCTTGTCACCCTTTAGGCCTAGAAGGCTGCGGGGAACGGCGATCTCCATCTTGTCCCACTCTTGACGGTATTTTATCTCGCCAACGGGCTGCCACAACTCGGCTGTGCCAGGCACATATTTGCATATGGTGGTGGTGTCGCTGTTAACCACATTTTTGTTGATAATGTAGTCGTAGCCATACCATCCAGTGCTGGGATCTTGATCTGTGTCGATCATGAGCAGCATCCAGTTAGGATCGGTGTATGGGCTTAGCTGCTGATCAGTCTGCACATAGAAGTATATGTTCTTCTCGTCGACAGCTGCTTTGCTCATGATGATGTCGTTGCGCCCGGATTTGTTGATGTAGACATTGTTGCCGTAACCAGGGTGATTGCGATGCACGACATCGCCGACCGTATCTCTGTATTCAACCGTGTTAGCTGCCCAGTCGTTGAACTTGGCGTTAATGGAGATATCGCTGATTCCGTGGTTTACCGGAATGGGTCGAATACCCTTATACTTGCGGATGTTTTGCGCCATCTGCATGTAGTAGTTGTCGGAGTATCCGCCTTTCATTGGGCTGACCGATCTGTTGAACTCAGCATTATACTGATCAACAAAGAAGAAGTCGCTCTTTCGCTGTAGGAATTGGTCGTTAGTGGCATACTTGCCGGCTGTCCACTCGTTCCAGTCGTTGATGTAGATGAACTGAGGATTATCTGCTAACGCTTCATCCCAGCGATCTTGGAAGTAGATACCGTAATCGGTTGGGTTGCTGACGGTCTTCTTTAGCCATGGCACATAGGCTCGGGCGGGCATATCATACTCGTTGAGCTCTGGCTCACCGCCATCACGCGACCAGCTTTTACCGACCAAGCTAATGGGGTGCTGGGCAGGAGTAACTGCGGCCTCTTCCTTAGCACCTTTGTGTGTGGATATGAGGTCGGAGGGGTTCATGTTCTTAACATTTGGGTCGCCTAGGTCGTAACCAAATGACCAGTTGTCTTCCGTGCCGATGAACCGCTTGCCGCCCCATTTGTAGTATCCCCACCACATGGTACGTGTGGTAAAGAACTGCTTGATTTCGTCGGGATAATCGGTTAGGAACTCCGTGGTGTATTTGGGATCACCGTAGTGCGGATTGTTCTTGTCGGTTTTTGCATTGGCATCATAGTAAAGATTCGGATTCTGGATGTTGTTACCGTTGGCATCAAATGAAGGAGTTCCGTTTAGCAAAATCAGCGGCTTGCCTTGCCATTCGAACCATAAATCTTTGTATTTGTTTTGCTTATAAATGCGGTCGTATAGGTCTTGCACCACGGTGATACACGGACCGTTAAATGCCCAGAAGCAGACTTTGGGCACCTTGTTGCCCTCTGCCTTCATCTTCTGCATTACGGGGAAGAGCACATTCCATTCGTCCCAATAGCGAACCGCATTGGTGACATCCATTATGAGCACATCCACACCGGCATCTGCCAGCATGGAGATGTCTCGCCGAATGACATACTCATCTTGACTGAGGAAGTATCCGCATTCCGGTTCGCCCCAGTGGAAACTGCCGTCTTTCCATAATGGGTGTTTACCGTCTAGCCTGGCAGCAGGATCTTTGTGCAGAATCGCATCTACATCGGCTGTGTATTCACGGTTAGGGTTGTGATTGTTCTCTGTATGCCAAGTGATGTAGAAAATTCCTACTACCCTAGACTGGTCTTTCTTGACCGGTCCTACCTGTTGGTAGCTGGGCATGGTCCTACCCAGTGCATCGGTAGCAACCCATGTATCAGGGTAGATATCTCGCACAGCAGATTGTGCACTGCCTGCGACGCAGAGCGCCATGATGGCACCTGCAAGTAACGATCTTGTCATTCCTTACTCCTATTAGCGCAGATGGTTAATGGTGTATATGAACAGTATTGCAATTACGCTGGCCTTACGTGGAGCCATAAAGCCAGAAGCTTTATATTATATTATCTCAGTTTGGCTTGGTATGAGCGAAGTGTACCAGGATACGGGTTTAGGTGTTTATGTGGGCAAATAGGGAGTGATGACGGCTGATATGCCATAGGTATATATCGACCGCAGACACACGTAGGGTCATGGCGTGCCGTGACCCTGTTATGCAACCCGATCGCAGATGAACGTAGGGTCATGGCGTGCCGTGACCCTGTTATGCAACCCGATCGCAGTTGAACATCGGGGCAGGGCACGGCACGCCATGCCCCAACGTGCGCCATGCCCCAACATGCGGCATGCCCCGATACGCCTTCACCTGTGTGTATTCTTAAGGGCACACACAGGGTTATTTCTGCCAGATGCAGCGGTAGTTAAACCGGCGGTTTGGTGCGCTGTCGCCATTCACGCACAACGAAATGGGGTCTTTAAGATCGGCTGGGTTGTCTGCCCAATGGAAATCAAAGCTTAGCGATTTGCCGGTTAACCCAAGCAGCTTTCTAGGAACAGCCACTTCCAGTTTGTTGCCCGCATATCGGTAGTTCAACTTGCCAATGGTCACCCATTTGCCAGCTTTATACTTCATGATTGTGGTCTGCTTAGCGTTCAGCACACTTTTGTTGATGAGGTAGTCGTAGCCATACCATCCGGTTTTGGGGTTCTGGTCGGCGTCTATCAGCAAAAGCATCCAGTTATTACCCGTCGAAGGGGTTAATGGTTTGTTGGTCTGGGCATAGAAACACACATCGGCACTGCCGACGGCCACTTTACACGTCACGATGTCGTTGCGCCCAGAGGTGTTGGTGTAATGCAGGTTGCCATATCCATCGTAGTCGCGATGAATGGTGTCGTTGATGGTATCGCGATACTCGGTGCTGTTGCTTGCCCAGTCGGAAAACTGACCGTCAATGGTAACCCGCGATAAACCGTGCAAGACAGGCACCGGACGCGCGCCTTTGTATTTGCGGATGTTCTGAGCCATCTGCATGTAGTAGTTGTCGGTATACCCGCCTTTCATAGGCTCAACGGTGCGGTTGAATTCGGCATTATACTGGTCGACAAAGAAGAAGTTGTTTTTACGGCGCATGAAGTCTATCGATGCTTTACCGTCATCTGATGGGAACTTACCAGCGATCCACTCATTCCAGTCGTTGATGTAGATCATCTGAGGGTTAGCAGCTAAGGCTTCATCCCAACGCTGCTGGAAGTAGATGCCGTATGCCTCTGGGTTCTTCACCGTCTTTTTCAGCCATGGGACATAAGTAGGAACCGGGAGATCATATTCATCGAGCTTTGGCTCTCCGTGTTCCATTGTCCAGCTTTTGCCCACGAGCGTCGCAGCGTGCTGTGCTGGTGTGACAGCAGCCTCTTCTTTCTTGCCCCTATGTGTTGACACCCATTCGTTGGGGTCTTTGATGATGTTAGGGTCATGCAGGTCGTAGCCAAAGCTCCAGTTATCTTCGGAGCCGATATAGCGTTTACCGTCTGAAACTTGGTATCCCCACCACATGTTGCGAAGGGTAAAGGTGGATTTCACCTCTTTAGTGTAATCTCTGTAATATTCGCTGGTGAAGTCGGGATCACCGTAATGCGGGTTGTTTTTGTCTGTGGCTGCTTTGGGATCATAGTGTGGGTTGCTATTTTGTGCACCAGTGCTTAACGGATTTGCGTTGTATAGCAGCAGCGGTTTACCGTCCCAATAGAACCACAGGTCTTTAAACCGATTGAGCTTATACACTTTGTCATAGAGCTCTTGAACGACGCTGATGCATGGGCCGTTATATGCCCAGAAGCAGAATTGGGGAACTTTGATTCCTTCTGCCTTCATCTTTTGCATCACGGTAAAGATGGTGTCCCATTCATCCCAATAGTGCACGGCGTTTGTGACGTCCATCACGATGACATCTACACCAGCATCGCAGAGCATAGACATATCTTTGCGGATGATATACTCGTCTTTACTGAGGAAGTATCCGGTTTCCGGCTCTCCCCAGTGGTTTGTCCCGTCTGTCCACAATGGGTGGTTACCATCTAAGCGCGCCTTGGGATCTTCGGAGAGCACTCTGCTGACATCGGCGGTGTAGGAGCTCTTGCTGCTGTCATGGCGGCCATCACTGTGCCATGTGACATAGAAGATGCTGACGATGCGTCGCTGATCTTTCTTAATTGGCCCCACCTGCTTGGCGGTGGGCATACTGCGTCCGAGCGCATCGGTGGCCACCCAGGTGTCGGAGTAAAGATCCCGAACCGGTGGATCGGCAGCTAATAGCGCATCGGTTCCTACCCAGGTGTCGGAGTAGAGATCCCGAACCGGTGGATCCGCAGCAAATAGCGCACTCGATGCTGCCAAGATGGACAGCATGAATGCGATGGAAACTTTCCGCATGATATTCTCCTTAGGTAACTAATGGTTACGTCTTTAATGCGTATTGATATAAAATCACCGCACCTTTGTCAGGCGCGGTATCGGCTTATTTATTCCAGATACAGCGGTAGTTAAACCTACGGTTTGGAGCACTGTCGCCGTTGATGCATAGTGATATCGCATCGGTCAGGTCGGCAGGATTGTCTGCCCAATGGAAGTCAAAGCTGAAGGCATCGCCTTTGAGACCAAGCAGGTTCCTTGGTATAGCGATCTCCAACCCGTTCTTTGCATACCGGTAGTTCAACTCACTGATTTTAACCCATTTGCCTTGTTCGTATTTCATCAATGTGGTCTTTGTGGGGCTTAGAATGTCTTTATTGATCAAGTAATCATACCCGTACCAACCTGTGGTGGCATTCCTGTCGATGTCGATGAACAGAAGCATCCAGTTGCTGCCAGTAGACACGGTCAATGGCTTGGCAGTTTGTGCATAAAAGTAGATATTGCTTGGGTCGACTGCTGCCTTACTAGCGGTGATGTCATTGCGTCCGGAGCTGTTTACGTAGTGATTTCCCCCGTAACCTGCATAATCACGATGTGCGACATCACCGACGGTGTCGCGATATTCAACCGTTGACTTCTGCCAGTCTGTAAACTGACCGTCGATTTTAATAGATGAATAGCCCTTCAGCGTTGGGATTGGCCGTGCGCCTTTATACCGACGGACATTTTCCGCTAGCTGCATGTAGTAGTTGTCGGTATATCCGCCTTTCATGGGTTGAATGGTTCTGTTGAACTCGGAGTTGTACTGATCAACAAAGTAGTAGCCGCACTGACGTCCTAGGAATGGTATGGTGGTGCCTTTAGGCTCATTGGGGGTGGGGAACTTAATAGCCGTCCACTCATTCCAGTCATTCACATATAGGAATTCTGGATTTGATGCGATCGCTTCATCCCAGCGATCCTGGAAGTAGATGCCATATCCCTCGGGATGATCAACGGTCTTTCCCAACCAAGGTACATATGTGGGCACGGGTAGGTCTTGATCGTTCAGTTTTGGCTCATATGTAGAACGTGACCAGCTTTTGCCTGCGCCCCAGATGGCGTGCTGTCCTGAGGTGACCGCCGCTTGTTCTTTCTTGCCATTGTGGCGTGATAGCAAGTCATCGGGATTCATACTGCGGTTGGCCGCATCAAGCAGCTCATAACCATAGGCCCAGTTGTTTTCAGTTCCCAGGAAACGCTTGCCTGCCCATGTGTGATATCCCCACCACATTGTCCGTCGTGTGAAGAAGTTTTTCACTTCCTTGGTATAGTCTGCATACACCTCGTTGGTATAGTCAGGGTCGCCGTAATGCGGGTTGTTTGGGTCGGTTTTTGCCTTTGGATCGTAGTTTTTGTTAGGTGAGATGAGTTTCTGACCAACATCACTGACGCCAGATTCGTTGTAAAGCAGCAGCGGTTTACCATCCCACATGAACCAGAGGTCTTTGTATAGACCCGGCTTGTAGATAGTTTCATACAAGTCCTGACATACCGTCATGACAGGTCCATTAAATGCCCAGAAACAAAACTGCGGAACCTTGTTGCCTTCTGCTTTCATCTTTTCCATTAAAGGCAGCAGAACGCTCCACTCTTCCCAGTATTCCACGGCGTTAGTGACGTCGAGGATGATGACATCGACGCCGGCATCTGCCAGCATGGACATGTCTTTGCGGATGACATACTCGTCTTTGCTGAGGAAATAGCCATCTTCCGGTTCGCCCCAGTGGTGGTAGAACTGACCCCATGCGGGATTTTCTCCATCAAGCCGGGCGTTGGGCTGTTTTGCGAGTATTTTTGTGACATCATTTTGGTATGGCGATTTGAGGTTCTTATTACTGTCACGATGCCATGTGATGTAGTACATGCCGACTACTCGCCGCTGGTCTTGCTTGAGTGGTCCAACCTGTTTATTGGTAGGCATCGTGCGACCTAGGGCGTCTGTGCCAACCCACGTATCAGGATAGATATCGCGGATTTTCGGCTCCGCCGACTGCACATTTGATGATACGCAAAGCACACTAAACAGCAGTGCCAAGATCGCTCTTCTCATCGAAAACTCCTTACACGGTAATGGATGACATCACGTTGCTATGAAACTATATCAGCTCTTTGGGTCACTTCACAACGACTAAGTGCCCTTGCATGACGGATAATCGCAGCTCTAGGGCCAGAATTTGGTGATAGAGCAAGTATGTTGCCTGGCAGATCAAGCAGATGAGAGCGTTCGCGACTACAGTTTGCTCAGTGCGGGCTTCGGGGGCATTCATATCCCACAAACGCAAGTGATGCTGCTGCAGATAGCCCTGATAATCGAGTAACAGCACCTCTAGGTTGGAGGTGGCCGATGCGCAGCCGCCTCCGGCGTTGTTTTGCCGACCACTTCGCGCGGCCTGCACCAATTGGTCAACCAAACGCGAGCGATGGTCTACGAAGCGGTCGCAGAAGCTAACGGTGGCATCATAAATGATTGTGGTGATCTGAAAAGTGATAAGGTTACGGTAGCCGCCACTCGGCCGCAGCTTTTGGTGCTGTTGAGGCACCGACCGATCAGCCGAACAGGGCTGATCGGTCGGATTGGACTGATCGGTCGGATCGGTCCGATCCGTCTGATCCGTCTGATCCGACGGACGATTTAGTTTTTCGTTCATGTCACTGTTCATATCACATATGCCTGTGGTGTCAGCAGTAACGGCAGATGTCTGCCGCTATTGCTTCCAGATACAGCGGTAGTTGAACCTTCGGTTTGGTGCAGTGTCGCCATTGACGCACAGCGATATGGCATCTTTAAGGTCGGCAGGGTTATCTGCCCACTTGAAATCGAAACTGAAGGCTTTGTTCGTGAGCCCAAGCAGTTTGCGCGGTACGGCCAGCTCAAGTTTATTGCCTGAGTATCTATACGGCAGTTGGCCGATGGTGATCCATGAGCCGTTTTTGTATTTCATAATGTTGGTGCTTTGACCGTTCACCACACTGCGGTTGATGAGATAGTCGTAACCACACCAGCCGGTTTTGGGGTTCATATCGGCGTCAATCAACAGCAGCATCCAGTTCTTGCCGGTTGAAGAGGTCAGCGGGCTGGCTGTCTGCACAAAGAAGTTGACGTTCTGGGCATTTACGGCTACTTTACTGGTTGTAATGTCATTACGCCCAGAGTTGTTAACATAGTCGGGCTTGCCATATCCCATGTAGTTGCGATGGATGACATCACCGATGGTATCGCGGTATTCCACCGATGACTTCTGCCAATCCACGAAGCTGCCGTCAATCTTGATGTTGGATAGCCCTTTGATGACCGGTATCGGGCGGATACCTTTATATTTACGGATGTTTTGAGCCATCTGCATGTAGTAGTTGTCGGTATATCCGCCAGACATTGGCTGGATGGCTCTGTTAAACTCGGCGTTATATTGATCAACAAAGTAGAAGTTGCTCTTGCGGCGCATGAACTCCACATTGGCGTTGATGCGTCCGGCTGACCACTCGTTCCAGTCATTGATGTATATGAACTGAGGGTTAACCTGCAGCGCTTCATCCCAGCGTTGCTGGAAGTAGATGCCGTATCCCTGGGGATTCTTCACTGTCTTCTTCAACCAAGGCACATAGGCCTCTACCGGCAGGTCTTGATCATTTAGCTGCGGCTCGCCGTGCTCACGGGTCCAGCTTTTGCCGATCAATACATGCGAGTGTTGGCCGGGGGTGACAGCGGCTTCCTCAACCTTGCCATTGTGTTTGGACACCAACTGCTTGGGAGTGAGCTTTACAACATCTGGGTCGCCAAGGTCGTATCCGAATGACCAATTATCTTCGGTGCCGACAAAACGCTTGCCGCCCCACTTATAGAAGCCCCACCACATTGTTCGCGTGGTGAAGTAGTCCTTTATCTCCTGCGGGTAATCCGTTAGGAACTCCGTAGTATATTTGGGGTCGCCATAATGCGCATTTTGCGGGTCGGTTTTGGCCTTCTCGTCATAATAGAGGTTCGGGTTCTTGATATTATCACCCGTAGAGTCGAGAGTTGGGTTGCCGTTATACAGGATGAGCGGTTTTCCGTCCCAATAAAACCATAAGTCTTTATACTTGCTTTGCTTGTATATCCGTTCATAAAGATCCTGCACCACGGTGATGCAGGGACCATTGAATGCCCAGAAGCAGAACTGAGGCACCTTGTTTCCTTCAGCCTTCATCTTCTGCATCTCGGTGAAGAGAACATCCCATTCGTCCCAATAACGCACCGCGTTTGTGACATCCATAATCAGCACATCAACGCCGGCATCAGACAGCATGGAGATATCTTTTCGAATGACATACTTGTCTTTGCTTAGGAAGTATCCCATCTCGGGCTTGCCCCAATGGTAGCCGCTGTCTTTCCATGCAGGATCGTTGCCGTTTAGGCGTGCTTCAGGGTGCTCCTTATACAGTCGTGAGATATCTGATGTGTATTCAAATGGCCGATTGGCATTATCGCCATGCCAAGTGATGTAAAAAATGCCCACGACACGCCGTTGGTCCTTTTTAACCGGCCCTACCTGCTGGTAGGATGGCATGCTGCGCCCGAGAGCGTCGGCAGCAACCCAGGTGTCGGGGTAGATGTCGCGAACGGCTGCGTGAGCCATTGGCGTCAAGCTGGCAAAGCACAACGCCGCCAGCATCGCAGCGCCTATAGACTTATGCATAAAAATACTCCTTTGGTGGTTGCTTAACTGTAGGTATCTACCAGATCACCTACGGTTCTACAATAAAAGCTGTTGGTGCCGGCTGCCACTAAGCAACCCGGTTACATATGTATCATTCTAGCTTATTTCGCTTCTGTCGATGGAACTTGCGGTGGATGCTGCTGTGGCATGGTGACGAACGAAGAGTTGGGGCACTTGCGTGGTGAGAGGGTATAGAAAGATCGCTGCAGTGGCGTTAAGCGACTGCAGCGAGAAGGGTTAAGCTGGCAGTAAAGATCAGTCTGCTGTTTTTGCCTGTTTGCAGTCATATCCCGCAAACGAAGCTAAGGCATAGGAACCATAAAACCTAGCTTGTTGGTCAAGAAGAGGACTCATAAGCACCTTCCATTTGCCGTGGGATAGACCTGCAAACACCAGCACTTCATTAGGTATCCCGTCTATTCGGGCAGCATATGTTCGGTAACGCGTATAGTTGCTGTAGTTCCCAAAGGAACCCGTGAAGATGCTGATAGGCGGGGGTATATCAATAAAACTTCGTGTGCAGGAAACACATAGTCGGGTTCGGTGCAGTATCTGGATATCGCTGTTTTTGTAGCGATCATCTAGATCGAAATACATCCGTCCAATACCTCCTCTGCATTTCTCTATTCGGCTGCATTCGGCAGTGACTGCCCTCAAGGCTTGCCGCTCATCAACAGGCAGCACATCGCGGACATCCCACCAAAAGCCACATAACAATGCGCCTATCGCCATCGTTGAACATATCTTCAGGCTGAAATCATACCAGAACCGTTCGGATTTCGGTTTTCGCCAGCTACGGGTGGCTAATCCGTAGGCTGCCAGCAGTATCAACACATAGGGAGCCAATGAGGTCAGCATATACTCAACGGGTGCGATTTTGTGAATGAGCATTCCGATGAGTGTCAGAATGATGGCATAAACTGCTACTTTACGATTTACCGTCCATATATAATAGAGGATAATACAATTTCCGATCAGTATAACCCAATCATTCCATGTCTTCATTATGTTCTCTGCCGTCCTTTGATATTACGGGTAGATCACAGATGACGATATCCAAACCGGCCCGCCAACGCCCGCCGGAACGCGGGCCGGTACTGATCAGCGATGGGTGACAGTGCCCGTAACGGGACGCCGTCACAGACGATGTCACAGACGATGTCACGGACAGGCCACCGAACCCATCGCCATAAGCCTGTAGTCACACTGCCGCGGGTTTAGTCACCCACACGACTTCGTTCCGGGAGCTGACACTCCGGGAACTGCGTCCAGTGCGGGTTCCTGCACCGCGCGGCTTATCAAAACCGGCCGGCGTCGCTACGCTCCGGCCGGCGTATGGATACGCCTTCACCATCGGCGATGACGAATAACCATTAACCAAACTTACTGTTCTCACTGCCGATCCGTCCGATAACCATCAGTTATCTGCTGCTGGGCAACTTCCCCAACGCCCGCCGGAACGCGGGCCGGTACTGATCAGCGATGGGTGACAGTGCCCGCAACGTGACGCCGTCACAGACGCCGTCACGGCCGGGCCACCGAACCCGTCGCCAATAGCCTGTGACCACAGTGCCGCGGGTTTGGTCACCCGTTAACCTCTCCGCCAACGCCATAGACCCGAACCGCGTTGTTGTTCAGCATATCGGCAGCGACCTGCCGCATCTGCTGCGGGCTATATCCAAACCGGCTGGCCTGCACAGACAGCTCCTGGCTCAGTATCCCCCGCGTGAAAGTGCTGCTGCCGGCAGCCATCTCAACGGTGGTGCAGTCGTGGGAGCACATCACTTTATTGGTGGGCACGTAGTTAAGCCACCGATGCAGGCTGTCTTGCAGGTAGTTAGGGTTCAACACTGGCTGCCAGCAGGTATCGATGTACATGTTCGCAGTCGTCTGCACCAGATATCCGCATTCATCAATATAGGGCCAGTTGTGCAGCATCACCACATTCATTTTGGGATACCTTACCGCAAGGTTCCTCAGCGGCAGCGGGTTGCTGTTCGGGTGGTTATGTGTGCCCGTATGGCACTGCATCGGCCAGCTTTTATCGGCGGCTAGTTTACAGCACTCATTCACCATCCAGTTCTGGAATGTGCGTATCTCAGCTTCGGTTAGCTCCCCGCGGAATTTCACCGCAGCATCACTGACCGCTGGGAAATCGAGCTCACGCGTATAAGCTTGAAGCTGCTTGATGCCGGTGTTTCGGAACTTGAAGCTTTGCTGCATGATCGCCTGCAGGAACTGGCGCCAGCTCGCAGCATCTACCGGATCCACGCCGGTCTGCTTAGCCAGCCAGTCGCGCCGGATGTCCTTCACGGCCCACATGTCGCAGAACGGATCGATACGCAGAATGGTGTTTGTGATCGCCATCTCCGCTGATGCGCTTTCAGCCGAATGCTGCTTGTAGTAAAACTCTGGATGCACCGGCCGTATAAGCTGGCTGAAGTTCAGCTTCTTCATGGCTTGAGCGTACCACTCAAACAGGTGACGGTAGTTCACCCCAATTTGCTCATCGAGTTTAACAAGGTTGTCGGCCGTGGCGTGCTCAATGTCCACACCATACAGTCGTTGTATACCTAGTCGTGTGCATTGGAACACACCCATCAGCCGGCACCGGCGCAGCAGCGGCTCCAGATAATCCATCTGTTTGCCCGGCTGCTTCGCAGAGGCCTGATAGATATTAGTGACACCTGCCGACTTCACAGAAGCATTGACATCAACACCGCAGCAACTCGTAAAGCCGCCGAAATAGCACTCCTCTATGAGGTGCATCAGGTGGACAGGTTGGTTCGGCAGCAAGCCGCGAATCATATCTGCAGGCAGACCGCCATCACAAGGATCAAACACAAACAGACTGCCCCAATGTTCATGGGCGCAGAAATTGGGTATCTGATCGACATCAATACTGCTCATAGCAAATACTCCTGGTCGGTATAGACTCGGTGACTATAACTTCATGCCATGCAGCAGCCTGTTTCTCGCCATCAATGCAGCTGCTTGAGCGGGCGGCATGATCGTTTGGTGAACATCCGCATTCGGAAACGCTTCACCTACGGCTTTGACGATGGGATCAATATTCCAGTGCCCGCATTTGAACACGCCGCCGCTTAAGACCACCGGGAAGGTATCGTCTGGTTTGAAG
>CAZFLA010000012.1:44551-46774 GCA_964519405.1 uncultured bacterium | reverse complement strand
TGCTCTGCTGATAAGCGGGGTCGACAAGCGCCATACAGCATCCTTTGAACCCAGCACCCGAGAAGCGGCCTCCATAGATGCCATCCGTTCTTAGCATGATGTCATACAGAGTTTTGAGCTCCGGGCAGCCGGTTTCGTAGTTGCTGATGGAACTCTGCCCGCTCTCGAACACCAACTTACCAAAAGCACTGAGATCGCCGCGGCGCCAGGCTTCAGCGCCGTTTTGAACACGCTGGAACTCGGTGTACCAGTGTTCGGCACGCTTCCGCCAGTTGTCAGGGAGTCGATGCTTATACTGGTGGTAGACCTCTTCAGGAACCTGCCGTAAGCGAGCGTCATGGAACTTACCATAATCCATACCTGCATACGCCATCAACGCATACGCCGCCGATTTGCACTCATCTACCCGCATGTTAAACTTGGTGCCAACCAACGCACTTTTAACCCCACTGTAGAAGATGGCAATGGCGTAGCCGACCATCTCATTCTTCTGAGGTATCAGCTCGTACGATCCGTCTTTCACATCCAGATACAGAAGATGATCTTTAGCGCAATACACCTCACAGCTTTGATCGAGTTTACCGCTTGATACCCCTACATACTGGTTTTCGGCGGCTTGACTGATGCTGATGAGTTCCTTGGGCGAGAGATCAATATGGTTAACCCGGCATAATGCAGATAAAAAGCTGATGGTCACCGCTGCAGAGGACGACAATCCACCAATAGGCAGACTGCCCTCAATAACACCGCACAACCCAACCTGAAGTTTGTGGGTTTTGCTCAGCATTGCCGCAGCTCCGCGCAGATAATCCGCCCAGTCATTTTGCTTGGTCTCGGGTATCTGCGAGATATGAAATTGAGCGCGCTTCGGAAAATCCAGTGAGGCTAGCTCCACGACACCATTCTGCTTGGCACCATATGCGATATGGATACCCTTATCTATGGCGAATCCAGTCACTATGCCATCTTGATGGTCGCTATGCGCGCCAATCGGGCAGACTCGATATGGGCAGAAAGCCACCGACAGCGGTTCATGAAGATAGATATTATAGAAAGTTTCTTCGCACCTGAGCATTGGGTATCACTAACCTATTCAATCGATATTTCAATGAGGATGACACTCATCACATTACACAATTCCGCCTCTCTTTTCCAGCAGGCATCAGACCGCAAGCTCACGGTGCCAGCTGCATACTCGTCTGCATATCGTTTGTAACGACTTCATTCACAGATAGGCGTAAAATGAAAGCACTAGCCAATACATCACCTATTGATATCAGCACTGGCTTTCAGACGAACTATACCGGGTGAACGAAACAGGGACGACCACATTGAGTGAACAAGATCAGCATATGCAGTCCTCGCAAAACAACGAACCGTCAGCACTAATAACCGAACAGATAACCCTGTTTTCCAGTGTTGTCAAATGGTCGCTATTGGCCAGCATCACGGGTATCATCGTTGGTGCGGCTACCTCGTTGTTTCTGATCCTTCTAGACGTCTTCACCAAAGCAGGTTCGAATTTTACCCATAACCGCCCCTATCTGATGCTGCCATTAATCATACCAATAGTGGTACTGATAATCAGGAAACTCGCGCCAACGGCTGAAGGACACGGCACCGAAAAGGTGATTGAAGCCGTTCATAAGCGCGATGGTGCCATGGACATCAAGGTTGTGCCCGTGAAGCTCTTCGCCACACTGCTAACCCTCGGAGCCGGCGGATCGGTTGGTAAAGAGGGGCCAGCCGCACAGATCGGTGCTGGACTGGCCTATTCCTTCGCAAAAGCCATACGCCTTAACCGCATGGATGCCAAACGCCTAGTCATCTGCGGAATCAGCGCGGGGTTTGCCGCGGTGTTTGGCACGCCCATTTCCGGTGCCATATTTGGCGCTGAGGTGCTGTACCTCGGACTGTTGAAATATGATGTTATGTTTCCTTGCCTTGTAGCTGGTGTGGTAGCTCATATGGTCTGCCGCGCAGGAATCAGCGTACCCCCAAGCATGGTTGTGCCTAGTCTGCTCACAGAATCACACACCGAAAGTATTCTGGTAGCATTGGGTTCAGGTATTGTATTTGGTGCCATCACACTGGTGTTTATACAGCTATTAAACCTTGGAGAGTCCGCCAAGAAGCGAATACGACTCGCACCAGAGCTTATTGGACTCATCGGCGGCGTGATCATGATCGGTCTTTGCAGCATATCTCCGCAGAGCGCCGGGC
>CAZFLA010000012.1:0-44541 GCA_964519405.1 uncultured bacterium | reverse complement strand
CTCACCACGATATTCCAGGGTGGAAGCATCCCCTCATTCACGGCGTTGTGGAAGATGCTGGCGACCTCTGTGTCCTTAGGGTTTGGCGGAAGCGGCGGAATCATCACCCCGCTGTTTGTTGTTGGCGGTACCACAGGCTATGCTATTGGTCACATTACGGGGCTGTCAACAGCACTATTAGGCGCGTTTGGTATGGTCGCTGTTGTGGCGGCGGGTGCCGGAACACCCATCGCCGCATCGGTGATGGCGCTGGAGCTATTCGGACCTACTATCGGCACATATGCCGCGATTACATGCTGCACGGCATACATCATCGTTGGCCATCGAAGTGTATATCCCAGCCAAATCCTTGGCGCAGCCAAAAGCTCGTCCATTGAGCTATCTGAGCCAAATGCACGTGTGGATGAACTGGAGCCCGACAACCTAGAGATAACCATCCGCAAACACAGTCTGATGGCGCTGCTTCGGAAACTTCTTCATCGATAATACCTCGCCGATAATGCTGAATATGCGTCTTTTTCCTACTTAGGTGCCATTTCCATCTCTATCGCGCGCCAGTCAAATACGCTGTAGTCTGATGCACGAGGGATCTTTTTCACTTTCGTATGTCCGTCTTGATATAAAAATAAGATTTTATCTGGCAGACGCCAACGCCATGACGGGGCTCCTGCTTTCCGTAATGCTTTAAGATAGAGAAGAGGATCTTCATATCCCAGTGGTGCTGGTATCCCCTTGCTGCCATGGAAAACATCTGCCATCAGCATACAGCGTTCGCTGCGAAAATATGTGTTCAGGAACTCCGGGTCCTCATCAGGCTCCACAATAGACCGGCAATAAAAATAGGATCCAATCAACGGCCCATCAAACTTTTCTGTGCAGCCTTTGGTCCATTCCTTGTCATTTGGGCAGCATGTGGGGGCTTTAGCCAGCACCTGTTCTGCCACTGATCCGACTGGCGGCACATGTGTGCCGTTATCATCCATATACATGCGCAGTGCCGCTCCGCACTGACGCAGGTTGGATAAACAGGTTGCCTGATGTGCCCGTTCTTTTCCCTGTGCAAGTACAGAATACATGACGCCGCCCAATGTGCCGATAATCGCGATCACCACCAGCAGTTCCATTAAAGTAAAACCCCGAGAGTAACGCATCTTCATCCTCCTTGCCTATTCACGGTCAAGCGGCATTGCCTCTTGCAGTATTGTTGAAAGAAAACACCCATACTCACACACTGAATTAGTATCTTGACGATAGAAAACACGACAACCCACGCTTTGCTCCATACTGAAGTGTTTACTGGATAAGGCACCCAGTTCAACATCACGAAACTTGTGTAGGCAATAGTGATGAAAATATAAATCACCATAGGCAACCAGTAATACTTTATTAGAGAACCCAAAATCAGCAAAGGGATAATTATCACAACATAGCTTTTTACCATGTCACGTAAACGAACCAATGATATCGGGGAACCATCAATAAGTGATATTATAAAAAATATCAAAACGCCCAGTATCACTGTTAAAATCAATCCTTCGATGTATTTTTTAATTTCATAAGGAAACGCAAATTTCATAACCTACTCCTAATACCTCATGTAGATAAAGAAATATCTACATGAGGTTAATTAAAACCATATATGCACATAGATACTATTGGTTATTCGTCAGGTGGATCCCCATCCCAAGTTAGAGAACATGGCATCCCTTCCCCTGATTCGGCATGGGTCGCACAAGTTGCGTTATTAGGCATGGTACAACAGCCGTTAAACGTCTCAGTGCATTCCCACATTTGAGCATCACCAGTTTTCCACCACATTCCTGTCCCATCATCTGTCAATTGATACGCATATGTACATATCCATGTTGCTTGTATCGTATGTCCCCATCCATTTACAAAAAAAAGAGCATTACATGGAGTTGTCTCGTATATACAGTTGTATCCTATGGTGCCCGAGCCACCTACTATAGAGTGAGGGCTCGTGTATGCATTGACTTGCATTACACAGAAGCTGATACAGCAAAATACACATAAGACGGAGATAAAACGCGAGTTCGAAATTTTCATTTTAGTTCTCCTTCAGATGCAATCGATTACTATATATATTGGAGTGCATATATGGTCTATTTGTGATATTTGCATAAGGAATTCATCAAATTAGCCTTAGTATAATTATCAATTGGCCAACCATACGCTTGAAATACAACACGATTATTCTTATCGAAAACCAATATCATAGGAGTAGAGATACTGTCCCTATTCCATTGAAAGCAACTATCATTTTTCATCATCGAACACACCGGTATTTGTATGGGAATAATTCCCATTTTCTTTAAATCACTTACCGCGTTCCTACATGCATGACACATAGGGTTACTTACTACAATACAATGATACGGATATGCAATCGAACTGATACCAAATTCATTACTGCTTTTACCAATCATATTCACTATAGGACTACGTTTATAACTTAGTGTGTTCATCGACCTATTGTTAGCCAGTATGAACACAATCACAAAAATACACATCAAAATTCCTAATGATCGTGATACTGATTTGGCTATAACATGATGAACTAGATATAGTGCAGATAAACCACATAGATAGCTGATGAATCCACTTATCATACAAACGGGACACATTTTAGGCTCAACTGCTATGTTAATTGCAGAAAATGTAGGTGCCACAACTCCGCATAAAACAATGATTGCTTTTATTATTGAATGTTTCCAGATTCCCCAAAAGAACAAGTAACTAGCTGCAGTCATTAAAACAAGTCCTGATAGCGACATTGCTGTTATTATTGTATTAGGACTATCACAAAGTGGGCACCCCACCAGCAAAAAAGGTAAACATAATAAAAGGATCAAAGGATAGACAGGAGCCCAATCACGAAAGATATCTCTTAATAGCATACCTACAATAACATACGTAGCGATAATGGCCAGCCCCATCAGCCCTTTTCGACCCATATTTATTTTATTGTTGTGATCCTGTACATAGCTCCCTACATCTCGCCAACCTACATAAACATTATTTTCATCTGCACTTATTCTTGTGTTTTTAACAACTAACTGAGGCATAATATACGTTTTACCATGTAGCGTTTTTATCTTTACGTAATTAATATCCACCGTACGTATACCGAGTTGCCGTACAGATTTCGCATATCTATTTTGCATTTCATCTTGAGATGCATATAATAGCGTGCAATGAGTATATTCATCCGTTTGTAAATCAATATACACATTGACTCGGACATAGCTGTAAACCAAAACACCTAGCATAATAACCAGATACAAGGTCGCTCCAATACGCCTAATTTTACTATTCATTTACTGCAATCTATGTGTTTCCTTAGAAACGCCTCCATTTACAGAATTACCGTATGCATGGAATTTCCAACAGTGTTCAAGAATGGTATATACTTTCTAAACTCATACAGGCGAATCAGTATCCCGAAACCACGTGTTTCGTTTTTCAATAACTAGCTATATTATGTATCATTCTAATTAAAAAGATATCACTATCGTAATAAATTAATAAAAAACTAGTATATTTACCTAATTTATAATGTATTACGATGACATATAAAGAGTATATAACGCTATTATGGAGCATATATTAATCATACTGTTAACATACTTTCCGATTATATTGAAGAATATAAACACAATATACTGATAAAACACATACAATTTATAAATATTTCACTATACTATCGTTTCTTAATTTGTTTCTTATATTATCCATATCTATTTAGTAATATATGCGTTATAAGGCCATGGCTATGAGATACAAGACAGGTTGCATCATCCGGAACTAATATAATGTATATGTAATAAAGTTCATACACTTTTAATGATTAAATTATATTACTATATACCCCAAAACATAGATTAATCCCGAATACCAGTTGTCGTTTTAAGCAAATGCGACGACCATTGGCACGATGAACTTCAATACTTATCCTATGATTAATCTAGCGGCGTATTTCGCCGGTTGATATGGGAACACATAGCGTTTCATCTCATCCTCCATGCTATTCGAGTAAGCTGTTGCTGCGATAGGATCTGATGGAATTCGACGCTTACACCCGCCAGGTGTCGCTCAATCTACCCTGGTAACTGCATAACGTTACTCCACTTCAACACAGTGCCGACATCCCCCTGTGGAGCCATAAAATGCGAGACGGCAGCATGGCCATCGGGCCATACATATAACAGGCTGTCGGGCACATGCTGCCTCCAGTATGGAGGATGTCTATTGTTGTTTATGTATACCTGGGTATCTTCCGTGTGCAGCGGAGCTGGAATGCCATCACTGCCGTGGAAGATATCGGCTAACAATGGTTGGTTCCCTGACTGATACATATCAACTAACTCATCCTGCGTCGCCGACATCCATATCGGCACCGATCTGGTGTAAACATACGAGCCAATGAGCGGAAGACCATATTCTTGTGTGCAGCCATTGGTCCACTCCTTGTCGTTGGGGCAGCAGGTGGGCATCTTCTTCAGTATCTGCCGGGCCGGACCGTCAGCCGGTGGGATGAAGGTTTCGTAATCGTCCATATACATGCGCAGTGCCACCCCGCACTGCCGCAGGTTCGACAGACATGTCGCCTGATGTGCCCGTTCTTTGCCGCGAGCCAGCACGGGGTACATGATGCTGCCCAGTATGCCGATAATGGCAATAACCACCAGCAGCTCCATCAATGTGAAACCTCGATTGTTGAGCATCTTTACCCACCTGACTTGTAATCTAGAATTACTGAGATGATTCGGCTGATGTCATGACTGCATCCCATGAGAAGACTAATCCACTTCGGAAGTTCCCCGATGAATCATATGTGCTTAGGAGCTTTGAACTCTTCGTGTGCCCATCATCATACAGATATAAAACGGTATCTGGCATAATGCTTCGCCAGCGTGGTAATCCCTGTTTGTTATTTGCGATATACCATTGGACAGGATCCTCTGAATGCAATGGGGCGGGAAGACCATCACTGCCGTGAAAGACATCTGCTAATATCTTTCGGTTATCACGCGTAAACCACTGCTGCAATCTTTGAGGTGTTTCAAATACCATACTAGGTATCGACATGATATACGCATACGAGCCAATGAGCGGAAGTCCATATTCCTGTGTACAGCCTTTGGTCCACTCCTTATCATTCGGGCAGCAGGTAGGCATCTTCTTCAGTATCAGCCGTGCAGGGCCGTCCGCCGGTGGGATGAAGGTTTCGTAATCATCCATATACATACGCAGCGCCACCCCGCACTGCCGTAGATTCGATAGGCAGGTCGCCTGGTGCGCCCGCTGCTTGCCGCGTGCCAGCACGGGGTACATGATGCTGCCCAGTATGCCGATAATCGCAATCACCACCAGAAGCTCAATGAGCGTAAAGCCTTGTTTGTTGCGCATCTTTACCCTCCCGGTTTATTTTCGGGCAGACAGCACACCCATTTGCAGTATTGTTGGAAAAAGGCTGCAGGCAAGCAGGCAACCACTATTGGGTCAACCAAGTAAGTCCAACATCGAAGTAAATGCTGGAACAATGTAGTATTCAAAGGCTTGGGTACGAGTACTAATACCACATATGCCGCAAAACTATAGTTTATGGCCAAAAATATCAACATTGGTGTCCAGTAGTGTTTGGCTAACGAACAAAACACTAGTAGTGGTATTAATAGGCAGGATGCGAATACAATGGTATGCTCGATTCGTAATAAATACATAGGCTCACCACATATCACATCGCATATGAGTGAGACAATCACACTCATTAACACCGACAGCATCAAACCCGCTATGTATTTTGCTGGCTCATATTTAGAGATAATATGCACAACCACTCCTCACGAAACATTCCTATCATTGAGGTTGAAGCAGTCGACTTAACTAGTATGTGTCCGGAAGAATCATGATACCGTTCCAATTCAAAACCCACCCATGTTTCGATGATGATTGGTATTTCATTGTCGATGCATGCCCATCTTGCCATACATATAGAACCTTATTTGGTTTGCAATAACGCCACCACGGGACTCCAGGCTGCAATTGTTTTCTGTAGTAAACCATCGGATCCTCCGTATGCAGCGGAGCTGGTACCCCCTCATCACCATGAAAGATATCTGCCATTAACGGTAAATTATTCCATTGGTACACCTCCACCAACTCATCCTGCGGTGCAGGAATCCATGTGGGCACTGACCTTGTGTAAACATACGAGCCGATAAGCGGAATACCATACTCTTGTGTGCAGCCATTGGTCCACTCCTTGTCATTAGGGCAGCAGGTGGGCATCTTCTTCAGTATTAGTCGGGCAGGACCGTCCGCCGGTGGGATGAAGGTTTCGTAATCATCCATATACATACGCAGCGCCACCCCGCACTGCCGTAGATTCGATAGGCAGGTCGCCTGGTGCGCCCGCTGCTTGCCGCGTGCCAGCACGGGGTACATGATGCTGCCCAGTATGCCGATAATCGCAATCACCACCAGAAGCTCAATGAGCGTAAAGCCTTGTTTGTTGCGCATCTTTACCCTCCCGGTTTATTTTCGGGCAGACAGCACACCCATTTGCAGTATTGTTGGAAAAAGGCTGCAGGCAAGCAGGCAACCACTATTGGGTCAACCAAGTAAGTCCAACATCGAAGTAAATGCTGGAACAATGTAGTATTCAAAGGCTTGGGTACGAGTACTAATACCACATATGCCGCAAAACTATAGTTTATGGCCAAAAATATCAACATTGGTGTCCAGTAGTTCTTGGCTAACGAACAAAAAACTAGTAGTGGTACTAATAAGCTGAATGTAAATACAACAGTATGCTCAATTCGTAAAATAAAAATCGACTCACCACATATCACATCGCATATGAGTGAGACAATCACACTTGTTAAGACAGAAAATAGTAATCCTGCTATATATTTCGTAACATCATACCTAAAATGTTTTGTCATTTTTTCTCCAGATTTCTATAATAGAGCCTTATTCACATCATGCTCAATTAATTAGTAGGTGTATATATAATGTGCTGGACACGTACCACCATCTGGGTGATTGTCACACGTATCATCTGCCGGCATTGTGCAGCATCCATTATATACATCGGTGCAGGTATAACCATATGGACCTTCAACCAAGTCATAAATATTACCTGTTGCCAATTGGTACTTGCAGAAATATGAACCCGTTAGTGTATATCCCCACGCACGAGGAAACATTGAGTTATTACAATTGGTTGAATTGTAAACACATTTGTAACCAACACTATCATTTCGGATATCAGTGTATGTTTGAGGATTAGCAGTCGTTCGAAACGAGTATACACCAACTAGTGTCAACGCACAAAGAAACACGACGATTCTAGCGATTATCCGTTGCATTGAAAACTTCCTCTATTTTGGTCACGATCGTTGCTGATGTGAATAATGCCTATATATGATGGTTTCGTAATAGAGATACTAAGGATAACTGAAGTTCTTTCGGAATAGGCCAGCCGAATGCTTGAAATATGACCTTATTGTTGTTATCGAAAACTAATATAATAGGTGTTGCTACCTTATCTTCATTCCATTGAAAGCACTGCGATGTCTTCATTATCGAGCAAAGATATATCGCTTTTGGATTTACGTGAATTGAACTTAAGTCCTTCATTGCGGCTTTACAGGCCCCACACAAAGGATTACTCACCACAACACATTGATATGGTTTAATTAAGTTCCGTATACCATATTCATCACTGCTGTGACCTAGGAAGCTTGTGTTACCGTGATTAATGACGTGTGATGTGTTGTCACTAGCTTGTACATGCATGGCAACAGCAATATATAACGCGAATACCATGACTAGAGCATACTTCATTTGTCGTGGGATATTTACTTTAACGCTAACATTGTGTGCAATTCCGCTGGCAAAACATGCTATACCACCGATAATACAGGCAGGGCACAATTTTGGTTCATATGCTACACTCAACGCTGACATGATGGGTGCAGCAGCACCTAGAAGTAGGAGAGTAGTTCGTATCCACCAAGGTCTCCAACCAATCCAAAAAACCATGATACCGATGACCGTAACCAACGACATACCAGTTACCGATAAAATCGTCATATATTGAAATTGAGTAGAACAAGTAGGGCAGTTACCTAGCAAAATAGGAAGACAAAATAACAACGCGATGGGATAAACCATAATCCATTTCTTGACCGTATCAACTGACAACAAACCCAACAAAACATAAGTCATGATTATAATCAAGCTAATCACACCTTTACGTGCTTTGCCCATCGCATCGATTTTCAACTGAACTAAGGATTTGACTGCAAACCATCCTTCATACGAATAGTTGCTGTTCATCGTTTTTGATGTTGGATATAGTTGTGGAATTGATATGCTCTTTTGCGTCAATAGTCTTCTATCCATTTTGCTTATGTCAAGTGTTCGGGCTCCAAGGTTTTTCATATACTTAGCATAAGAATCTTGTTGTTTGTCTTGTGAAGCATATAAATATGTATATGTCATAAAGGTGTGATGTCTTGCGATGATTTTATGTTTTACCATGGTGTAACTATATACAACAACACCCAATAGAATGACAGCATATAATACGCACACAATGGTTTTTGTAATACTAGACAGGCATTGGTATTTTTTTTGGTTCCATTAGTAATATTCCTTATATTTATATCAGCATTATCGGATTCGTTCCTACACTATATATGACATGTCATAAACTTTATTATGTTAAGTCACCGCATATTAGTACTCGTTTTATATTTTTGGTAGTATTTACTCCATTTGCCATTGTTATCGTGCATCAAGATTCGTTTTTTCACTGGCTATATTATGTATCATCTCAACCAGTTTAGTGCATCCTTTTCTATGTTTTTACTGGCAATTGTCGAAAAACTGGTATTTTTACCTGGCTGTTTGTTTACGTTACAGATGCCACATGTGCCGTTGTGGTCATCATTGCCTCCAAGCATCTCCATATCGTTTGAACGCGTCGGCCTGCCAGCACCATGCCTATGAGTTATACTAATAAGTAAGTGGTAAGCGACTAGTGCTGCCAAATCTGCGTTTTCGTGCTAGAGGTGTTGTCCCCAATGGATGAACGATACATTCCCGAACAGATTGAGCCAAAGTGGCAAAAGGCCTGGAAAGACGCGCATCTTTTCCAAGCAACTGAGGAGGGGGGCAAACCCAAGTTCTACGGCCTCGATTTCTTCCCCTATCCATCCGGAAACGGCCTATCTGTGGGGCACTGCCGCAACTATATCCCTACTGATGTGTTATGCCGTTATATGCGTATGAACGGCCGCAACGTCATGCATCCCATGGGCTGGGATGCGTTCGGTCTGCCCGCGGAAAATGAGGCGATCAAAAAGAACAGTCACCCTAACAAGACAGTGCCTGCCTACATCGCCAACTACACCCGTCAGATGAACCTGGTTGGCATCAGCTTCGACTGGGAGCGTGAGGTCAATTCCAGCAGTCCAGACTATTATAAATGGACACAGTGGTTCTTCCTGCTGCTTTACAAGCGAGGGCTGGCTTACCAAAGCGGCGCACCGGCGAACTGGTGCCCTAGCTGCTCCACGGTGCTGGCTAACGAAGAGGTGGAGAACGGCAACTGCTGGCGCTGCGGAAACCCGGTGGAAAAGAAGAATCTGCCCCAGTGGTTCTTCAAAATCACTGAGTACGCCGATCGCCTTGCTGAAGACCTTGATACGGTGGACTGGCCAGACGGCATCAAAATGATGCAGCGCAACTGGATTGGCCGCAGCGAAGGCGTGCAGTTCACCATGAACATCGCCGACAGCGACAAGAGTTTTGAGGTGTTTACCACACGTGTAGACACCGTGTTTGGCATGAGTTTCGCGGTCTTAGCCCCTGAGCATCCGCTGGTAGCAGATATCACCACACCTGAATGCAAGTCTACAGTAGACGAATATGTTGCCACCGCCAAACGCACCAGCGATATCGACCGACTGAGCACCGAGCGCGAGCGAACAGGTGTTTTCACCGGCGCTTACGCCGTGAACCCTGTGAATGGTCAGAAGGTTCCGCTATTCATCGCCGATTACGTGCTAGCAGGATATGGCTCGGGCGCCATCATGGCTGTTCCAGCTCACGACACCCGCGACTTCGATTTCGCCAAGCAGCAGAACCTGCCTATCACCGTGGTCATCAAACCAGAAGACTGGGACGGCTCGGATTTCACCGAAGCCTACACAGAAGCCGGCACCATGATGAACAGCGGTGAGTTCGATGGTATGGACAGTATCAAGGCTAAATCGGCCATTGCCGACTGGATGGAAGCCCAAAAAGTGGGTCACCGCGTAATCAACTACCGCTTGCGAGACTGGCTAATCAGCCGCCAGCGGTATTGGGGTGCACCGATTCCAATGATCCACTGCCCGAAATGCGGTATAGTGCCGGTGCCAGAAGATCAACTGCCGGTTGTTCTGCCGGACGTGGAGAACTACAAACCAACCGGCGACGGCAGCAGTCCGTTAGCCAGCATCGACGAGTTTGTGAACGTGAAGTGCCCTGTCTGCGGCGCCGATGCCAAGCGCGAAACAGATACCATGGGCGGCTTTGCCTGCAGCAGCTGGTATTTCCTGCGCTTTGCTAGTCCAAAAGAACAAGACCGGCCTTTCGATCCTGAAAAAGTGAAATACTGGCTGCCGGTAGATACCTATGTCGGCGGCGCGGAGCACGCCGTGATGCACCTGCTGTATGCTCGCTTCTGGACGAAAGTGATGTATGATGCCGGCTTGCTGGACTTCATCGAGCCTTTCCAGAATCTGCGAAATCAGGGTATGGTGCTCGCACCGGATCCTAAAAATCCCGGCACCATGATTAAGATGAGTAAGAGCAAGGGTAATGTCATTACCCCTGACGAAGTCGTGGCCAAACACGGTGCTGATACGTTAAGAATATACGAGCTGTTTGTGGCTCCGTTTGACCAAACCATCGAATGGCGCGACGAGGGCGTGGCTGGCAGCAACCGCTTCTTAGGCCGCGTGTGGCGTCTGGTTGCAGAGCTTTGCGGCAGTTACGATGCCGGATATGCAGACAAACTGGTAAACCTCAACACCGATGAGCGCGCACTGCGCAGAAAAACCCACCAGGTTACAGCGAAGGTATCCGACGATATCCAGCGGTTCAGTTTCAACACAGCCGTAGCCGCAATCATGGAGTGGGTTAACCTCATCTATGAGCTGAAGGGCAAGATCAAAGGAAGCGCCGCGCTGAGTGAGGCCATTAACTATCTAGTGCTGGTATTATCGCCTATCTGTCCGCACCTTTGCGATGAGCTTTGGCGCGAACTGGGCTACCAGGACTTCACACAGCATGTAGATTGGCCGAAGGTCGACGAGGCCGCGATGGCTGCCGAAGCGCTGACCATCGTGCTGCAGGTCAACGGCAAGCTGCGCGATAGCATCAGCGTGCCTGTAGATACCAATAAGCAGACGCTGGAAGAGCTGGCATTAGCCAACCCCACCGTCCAGCGGTTCACCGAAGGGATGACGGTGCGCAAGGTCATCGTGGTTCCGGGTAAATTGGTGAACGTCGTCGCATCGTAATCGACCGGGCGTCTTCACCGGCGCCATATATGTTGGGGTAAAACCTGTTGGGGTTTCGCGTGCGGAACCCCCTTCTTGTTTACGGGATATGGGTTTAACAATTTGGTTTTCGCGTGGATGGGCACCGCACGCGATGCCCCAACGCACGCCATGCCCCAACGATTTCAAACGATATATACGGGCACGGACGGGTGGGCATCACGCCGGAAACAAACCATGTCCACGCAGAATCGGTAGGGGTTTCGCGTGCGGAACCCCTTCTTGTTTAATGGAATATGGGTATAACAAAATGGGGTATCGCATGGATGGGCACGGCACGCCATGCCCCAACACACGCCATGCCCCAACGATTTTAACCGATATATATGGGCACGGACGGGTGGGCATCACGCCGGAAACAAACCATGTCCACGCAGAATCGGTAGGGGTTTCGCGTGCGGAACCCCTTCTTGTTTAATGGAATATGGGTATAACAAAATGGGGTATCGCATGGATGGGCACGGCACGCCATGCCCCAACAATTTTATACCGATATACACGGGCACGGCACGCCATGCCCCAACGCACGCAATACCCTACCGCACGTATTGCCCTACCGCACGTATTGCCCCAACATTTTCTATATCAATATATCTATGCAGCGGATCCTACGGAATCAAACAGATTACTTCAACTTCATGAGTTCAGGCACGGTCACTATCCGATAGCCCTTAGCCTTCAGCCCCTCAATCAATAACGGCAGTGCTTCGATGGTCATCTCACGGTTGATGGGGTGGCATGGCTCGCCGTCATGCGCCAAAATGATGTAGCCAGGCTGCACCTTATCCAACACGCGGTCAGCCATTTCCTGCGGGGTATGACAGGTATGGTGTTCTAAAGCAACACTCCATAACACGATTTTGTATCCCTCATCTATCGCCGCCAAGAAGGTATCTCCATCCCAAAGCCCTTTGGGTGGCCGAAAGAGCACCGTTTTGTCTCCAGTCACCTTTTGAATCTCAGCGCTGGCTTTGGACACCTCATCAAAGTCCTGTTGAAGGTCCTCTGACTTCATATCCGGATGGTCCCAAGTGTGATTTCCAATGACGAATCCTGCATCTTTTTCTTGCTGCGCCAACTGCGGGTGGAGCTGCACCTCTTTGCCAACTAAGAACACCGTAAATGCGATGTCATACTTCTTAGCCATTTCCAAAACGCGAGGGGTAAACTTGGGGTCTGGACCATCGTCAAGTGTGATAGCCACCACCTTCTGACGCGTATGACCGCGCCATATGATGGAGCCAGAGCCTTTTTCCCAATTCTTAGCAACAAGCCTCACTTCATTCTTGGCTTGATGCCAACCAATGGTTGTGCGAATTGCCACAATCGCCAAAAGAATGATGGCGATCGTCTTTATGAGCGACTTCGTATTATTCGGACGGCTCTTCTGGTTTTCCACTCCATGACCTCACGATACGTATAAACTCATCTAGGGTGAGTGTTTCGCCTCGTCGTTGAGGGTTGATATCTATTGACTGCAGCATGTCCGCAATGTCCGCTTTGCCGAGATCCGATATCGCTGCCAGACTATTGCCGAGTGTTTTGCGCCTCTGTCCAAACGCCGCACGCGTAATGCGAAACAGAAGGGCCTCATCTGCAGTCGATAAAGTTGGTGGGAGAGGATCAAACTGCACAACTGCGCTTTGAACCTGCGGCGGAGGATAAAAGACTGATGCCGGCACTTGCCGCAATAAGCTGACTTTAGTGTGATAATGAGCAAACACACTGATGGAACTGCAGCCAGGCGTGCCAGGAGGTGCGATCAAGCGATCCGCAACCTCTTTTTGCATCAGCAATACGGCCCGACGCCAGCCTTTTAGCTGGGTAAACAGCGTATCAAGTATAGGAGCCGTGATGTTATACGGGATATTGGCAACCACACAATAGCCGTCGGCACCAAATTGTTGCTGGGCAAGCTCATTAGGTTTGCTTCGCAGGAAATCCTGCTCAACAAGGGTGACATTTGGATATTCAGCCAAAATCTGCTTGGTGAGGGGCAATATCTTGTTGTCAATTTCAAAGCTGAGCACCTTGGCGGCGCGTTGTGCCAGTGCTGTTGTTAGGGTGCCGATGCCCGCCCCAATCTCTAGGGCGCCTTCACCGGGCTGAAATTGAGCCGCGTCGGCTATGGCTTGCAGTATGTTTTCATCTGCCAGGAAATGTTGACCATGGCGTTTGTCGGTGCGCATTCCGTGTGCGGTAAGCAGTTCACGGATAACTGTGGGGCTAGTAAGTCTCATTGATTTGTTGTACCCGATTTATGCGATACTGTCCATTCTTGGGTATCCTCAAGATGGTAACTAAATAGAAACGGAGATATGGCTTTTGAAGCGTATCGTAACAATACTTGCCGCGTCACTCACGATGCTTGTTAGTAACCTGATGGCTAGCCCACAAGCAGTGAAGCAGGTGCATGCCATGGCTTCTAGAGCTATGGTCACTCTGGAGGTTGATACCACGCAATCCGGTGGTGGTCAAAAAGATACCCCGCACCATATGGAGAGCTGGGCTGTTGTAGTGGACAAAAGCGGGCTAGTCGTGGCTCCCCTGCTGGATGCCGATCCCGTGTATGCGCTAAACCTCGTGCGAACGGCACTTGCGGCTTCTGGGCAAAAGCCGAACGAAGTCAACCTGTCGCCGGCAGTCATCAAGATACGGCTAGAAAATGGCAAGCAGTATCCTGCCAAAGTCATCAAGCGTGACGAGCCTAATGGGTTGGCACTGATAAAAATGGACGCCCCCCCGGTTGATCTCGACTCCATGACGATCACAACAGTCCGTGAAGCACGTATGGGCGACGACATCGTGGTGGTTCAGCCAATGGGCGCGGGATACGGCACCGATGTTGCCGTCACCCCACTTACCATCAACCTCGCCATACAAAAACCCAACTATTATACTGTGATGATGGTTCCTGTGCAGAGCGGATGTCCGGTGTTCAGCCGCGATGATGGGGCGTTTCTTGGCGTTGTGGTTCCGTTAGTGGCGACCGATCTAGGCAACGCCGTGATCTCTTCGGGCTTACAGACAGTATCATCAGTATCGGCGTTCAAACACCTTCTTGATGACAATGCACAAGCCATACCATCCACACCAAACTCCATTGAAAAAGTATGTGCAAAATACGGCTCCGCCATGGTTAGCTTATCGTGGGTTCGCAAACAGACAGGCGCCAATGGCCAGACTCAGGAGAGTAAGCGTCTAGCCCAAGCGTTGACACTCACCTCCGATGGTCTGATGGTATGCGAAGGTCGCTCAATGGGCGTATTCGATGACTCCGCGAAAGTGCAGATTGCCGACCTCAAGGCCACCATGAGCGATGGCACAAGCATACCTGTCAGCGTCGTGAAGAAAGACAGCGACTGGAATATCGCCTGGCTGAAGCCGGCATCCGCTCCGCAAAAGCCCATGCCGTTTATGGATCACCCAGCAGCCGTTTCGTTGAAGCTTAGTCAAGATCTGTGGTCGGTCTTTCGCACCCCGGAAGGGATGGGATACTCCATCGGCACACACAAGATGTGCTACATCGGCCAAGTCAGCAGCCCAGTCAATATGCCTCTTGGCATGGGTGATGGCGAATTGATCAGCCCGGTATTTACCGCAGAAGGCGGATGGGTTGGCATCGTGGTACCACCGCCAGGTGACAGTGAGTATGAAGTAGATGAAGTGACCGTGCTGCCAGTGAAGGACCTATACCGACTAAGTGGACTGAAAATGACGGAGGCCAAATAACATGAAGATCGCTATACCCATTATCTGCTGTATGGCCGTTATGATTGGCTCAGTGAGTGCCCAAAGTCAGTCGGTGCCCGAAAAGCTGCGCAGCGATTACTCACCGGTCTTGCTGCGAATGGAAGCTAACACGCAGGTGGGCGCGGACGCAGATCCCCTGGAATCCGGTAAGAACACAGCCACAGCCGTTGCCATGAGCGACGACGGTTTGTTGATCACCACGCTTGGTGCGGTTGACCCCTTGTCGTTCCTTGGTGATAAGGTGTCGGGTGATGAGTATCGGTTGAAAGTCAGCAACCTTAAGGTTGTTTTGCCAGACGCCACCGAGCTGCCTGCTCAAGTTGTGCTTAGGGACAAGAACACAGGCTTTGCAGTGATCAAGCTCACTCAGAAGCCAAAAACACCCCTTCAGGCGTTGCCATTAGCACAAGATAATCCGCTGGATATCGGTGATGATATCTACCTGGTAGATCGTTTAGGCTCTGACATGCAGGATCTGTGTGTTGTCAGCTCGCAGATGGTCATGGCCAAACTGACCAACCCCATCACACGCGCCGTGATCACTGGAGGCAACGTGGTGGGAGCTATTGTGTGCAACAGTGCCGGCAATGTATGCGGGCTGGTCGCCACTTATCGTCCCGATGCCAAACGCACCTACATGGTGTACACAGTCGTCAGCAACAACGAACTGAAAGCACTGCTGCAAAAAGCAAGAAGCGTCAAGGCTGATAGTGCCGATACCAGCGGAGCTGGTCAAAGCACCAAGCAGCTCTAGATACTTCAGCTGCTTATCAGCGGTCTTAGCCGGTATGATGTCTCTCTCCCTCCGTCCGCGGTCCTCGCGGTGGAGGGAGTTTTTTTGGGGTATTCGCTGCGGAATTTGGCGTAACTTTTCTATTTACAAGTTATTGTGTGTATCATATTAGTATGACTGTAAAGGATAAAAGGTCATTTCTGTTCCACGTTCTTGGGGATTTTTATATTAAGCTTCTTCTCTTTACCTTCACGTAATACTACCACTTTGACTGTATTTCCTAGGTTGGCCTTAATGATTTTTTTAAGTTCAAGGAGATCACTAGGTCTTTTCCCGTTGATGCTCACAATAATGTCACCACTCTTGAAACCCAATTTGTGGCCCAAGCCATTATTGTCGACAACTAAGAAACACAACGGATTTCTTGCAAAACTTTGTATGGCGAGCGGGAACCAGTCTGTATCATGGATGATGTCCAAAGATATCTTTATTTCCTTTGGCAATCTATCAACGAATGTTTTGTAATTCAAAACACCATCTAGCTGACTACTTACACCCTGGGCGTCAACCGGCATAGCATATATCTTGTTAACCAGATCATTCGATGTAGAACTCCATCCTTCTTCCCGTTGTATTAACTTAATCACCTCCTGCAAACCTTCCAGTACATTGGATTGCTTTTCTAGTAATTGTATCAATGAATCACGAAACTGTAGTCTAGGACCATCGACAACCAACGCTTGCAGTGCTTGAATATTGTCTCTTGTGGCATTTTGTTGCGCGAAAAGATACGTCGGTGTGATAAGTTTCCAATTCTTACTAACTTGCCCGGTCCAAAAATCAGATTTATTCGTGAATACCGGCTTACCTAATAATTCATTTATCCCAGAAGCAACCGTAAAAAAATCGACTGTAGTAATGAATGAATCAGCTAAAAGCTCATCGGCTTTGGTGAGATCGCTCTGAATTGTGACCGGAATAACTGTGGTATCTTTTTTTACTTCAACCCATGGTTGCGTCGGCAATGTGCTGTCAAGGCCCAAAACATACGCTGTTGGTACAGCAAAGTTAAGATTCTGTCCCTCTCGCAGCTGCCATGAAACGACACCCAGCACTTCACCACTAGAGTTCACTAAAGGTCCTCCACTGTTGCCTGGAGAAGCAGGACAGCCAAACTGGTAGTATTTGACACCTTCAAGTGTCTGTATCTGACTGAGTAAACCTTCGCTTACTGAGAACTCAAGCCCTCTAGGTGCACCAATGACATATACTTTGCTGCCTACAGACGGATCCGCAGGGTTCAGACGTAACATAGAACGTCCAAAAACCTTAATTTTCACTAAGGCAACATCACGTTTAGTGTCCTTGTCAATAAGACCTGAAACCTCGAACTCCTCGCCGTTAGAGAACTTGGCCGTTACTTTTTTAGCACCTTCGACTACATGCCAAGCCGTGATGCCGATACCATCCTTGATACCTAAGAAGGCGTTGCCAATACCTGGCTTGCCGTCTGCCTTTTCGACGATCAACGTCGCTATCGATGGCAGAGCCTTTTGGTAAACTTGCTCAGGTTTTAGATCGTCACCATATACAACCGCCGGTAACGACAGTAGTGCGCATAGAGACAATAAGACGGATCGGTTAATGCGTAAGTATAACGCGTTGTTCATTCGTGTAACTCCTTCAGTGCCTTTGCCGCAAGACTACTATTGCTGTTGTAATTCCAGTTCCAAGATGGAAACCAAATTAACCTATTATGAGTAGATCACGACATCGTATCTATCACATGATGCCGGCGAATTGCTACTACGGTTTCATGATACCTCTTGTTTTTACAGATACGATATGTGTGTCAAGTGGTTACTGTATTTTTAGTGATATGATATATCGCGTCGAAACGGGTGATCGTAACAACAACACCGGAGCAAGTGGACGACTTTGCCACACGCAAGAGTTAGAAACTTGTCAATCACATTCGAGACGAAGGTTGCAGATGTTTCGATGTCCGATAATTCAGCTCCCTTTTACATATAATCACAGGTTTGGAGCTTCTCTCTCGATCACGGAGGACGCTGATCTCTGTCTCGCCATGTTCACTTCGCACAGTCTTTGTGCTGTGTCCGTTCCTGCGATTAATGGTGGACATGCTCTCGCAGTCATTCATGGCGTAGCCCAGATACTCATCCATCTCTGCCACTCTCACTTCACCCCAGCTTGCTGCACATATGATCTCATCTACGCAGGGAACAGGCTGAAGCTCATCGAATACTAGCGTATTAGTATATCTACGGAGAGCTAGCTATGTTCATTCTCGTCATCTGCTTCCTTGCAACGCTATTGCTGTCGGGCTACGCGTCTGCAGCCACAGCCACGATTAACGGTCAAGCTGCTGGCGCTGACTTAACACCATATGCTGATGGCATTGCCGATGCCACCTCAACTATCCAATCCCTGTTAAATACGGCAGCCAAGTCTGGCGGCTGCTTGGAACTGCCTGCGGGACAGTTCCGTATTGATGGCACGCTCAATGTGCCTACAGGCGTCACCCTAAAGGGTGTATGGGAAGGAACTCATCATGGCCTGACAAAACTGGGCACAAGTCTTCTGCTCACCGGCGGACATGGTGATGAAGGAGCACAAGCCGGTATCCGCATGAATGCCAGCTCTGGCGTGATGGGCTTAACGATCGGCTGGCCAAAACAGCTGTGGCCTAATCCTGTGCCATATCCGTGGGCCATTCAAGCAGAGGGTATGCACTGCCACATTGAAAACATCACGCTCGTGAATGCCTGGAACGGCATCGCCTTAGGCAGTATAAGTGACAGCTCGTTGTGCATGGTTCGTAATGTTTACGGCTGCGTATTACGCCGGGGGCTGTTTATTGACAACTGCTATGACATCAGCCGCATAGAGAATGTGCACTTCAACCCGCACTATTGGACCCGCAGCGACATGGAGAATCGCCCCATTCGTGCATTGCCTAACGTCGATCAGGCGGTGGCAAATGTGATGCGCCGTAACCTAGAAGCATTCATTGTGGCGCGAAATGACTGGGGCTACTTTACGAACTGCTTTGTGTATGGCGCTAAAATCGGCTTTCACTTTGTGCAAACAAAAGCCGGCAGCTACAACGGTCAGATCAGCGGATGCGGTGTGGACGGCTCCATTCAGTGCGTAGTCGCAAACAGCGCAAACCCATTTGGCATCGTCATCACCAATGGTCAGTTTGTCGCCCATCCGGCGTTCAATGAGACCTCCGCTGGCGGGTTTACCGAAGCCTCCGAACACGAGGTTGCACAGATTGTGACCCTGCCCAACAGCAGTCAGTATCTTCAGTTTAGTAACTGCACATTCTGGGGCACTGCGCAGCACATTGCCCGACTGCAGGGCGATGGCACGGTGAGCTTGAGCCAGTGCTGCATGCGTGATTGGGGCCGCATTGGCCGGGATCGGTCAGCGATATTGTGTGAAAAAGGCAAACTGTCGGTGGTGAACTGCATGTTCAATAGTGATGCCTTGGATATCACCATCGCGAAGGGCACTACCTCCGCAAAGATTCTCGCAAACACAGCAGCGAAGGGGCTGACAGTTAAGAACAGCATCGGCCTTCGTGCGGTCATCCGCGACAACGACTAAGGGAGACATCAAATGCCTAAGAGCAAGGACGAATACACCAGTTTTCAAACGGGATCAGGCTACAATCCGCGAATGCATATACCGGCCGATGTTGCGATGGTTTACGGCATCAACAGTGACTTGCCTAAAAAAGCTGAAGGTTGGCGAAAAGCAGGTTATACCGTTCAGTTGATGACAGGCGTCGCATGGGGCGAGTATCAAGACTATCTTTACGGCCGATGGGATGGCAAGAATCACTGGGATGAGGCACAGAAAGAACGCAATGGCAGCCTCATACAACACGGTGACGATATACCCTATATCGCTCCATCCAAATCATACGGGATGTATCTGGCCGACGGCGTCAAGCGTGCGATTGACCTAGGCATTGATACTATCTTCCTCGAAGAGCCGGAGTTTTGGGTTCGCGCAGGATACAGCGACAGCTTCAAACGCGAGTGGCAGGACTATTACCATGAGCCATGGCAGCCGCCCTACAGCAGTCCCGAGGCCCAATACCGGGCCAGCAAGTTGAAGTATTTCTTATACCGCCGTGCTCTGCAGCAAGTATTCACTGAAGCGCGGAAATACGGTCAAACCAAGGGCATGAATGTTCGTTGTTTTGTGCCTACCCACAGCATGCTGAATTATGCCCAGTGGGGTATCGTCAGCCCTGAGCATAGCTTATCTCAGCTTGAGGGTTGTGATGGATACATCGGACAAGTCTGGACTGGCACCTCCCGCACCCCAAACCTCTACCGCGGTGAGCTTAAAGAGAGGACATTCGAAACCGCATTTCTGGAATACGGCGTACTGAGTAACCTGGTGAAGGGCACAGGTCGGCGTATGATCTACCTCAACGACCCCGTCGAGGACCAAGGGCGTGACTGGGCTGACTACAAGTTCAACTGGGAGAACACCCTCGTCGCCTCGTTGTTGTGGCCGGATGTATGTCACTACGAGGTCTGTCCATGGCCAGAACGTCCATTTACCTTCCAATATCCCGCAAAGGGCGGCGAACCAGAGCGCGTGGGGATCTCCAAAGACTACGAGACTGAGCTGTTAACTGTGTTCAACGCACTCGGCAACATGAACCAACGCTCGGTGAAGTGGGAAAGCGGCTTGCAGGGAGTTGGCATTCTGGTCAGCGACACGCTGATGTTCCAGCGCTTTGAGCCATTCACGGGCGATCCGCATCTGAGCTGCTTCTTTGGGCAAGCCATTCCGCTTATCAAAGCCGGCGTGGCGGCGCATCCCGTTCAGATGGAGAATGTCACACTGAAGGGCTATCTGAACCCGTATAAGCTGCTCTTCCTCAGTTACGAGGGTCAGAAGCCGCCTGCAGCCGAATACCACAAACACATCGTGGACTGGGTTAAGGCCGGAGGTGTGCTAGTAATACTGGACGCCGCAACCGACCCCGCGAATAAAGTGCGCGAATGGTGGAACTCCGACGGTTTAAGCTATGCTACCCCAATGGACCACCTGCTGGAGCTGTTGGGACTGCCTGCAGGCAGCGCCAACGCACAGAAGAGTGTGGGCAAAGGGTATGTCATCATCAAACGGGCAAACCCAACCGCATTAGCAGCCGACAAAAATGGCGCCGATGAGGTGCTGGCCTTAGCTAAAAAGGGACTGGATTTGGTGCATCAACGCTGGCGAGCACAATCAGCATTCGTGCTTCGCCGCGGTGCCTATGTGGTTGCGGCAGCCTTGGATGATGTCAGTCAGCAAGCTCAAATCACCCTAAAAGGCAGGTATCTAGACCTATTTGATGCCAAGCTGAGCATTATGGATGGCGTGAAGCTAGCACCAGGCAACCGCAAACTGCTGATCGACCTAGGTAAAGCGCCTAAGGCACCGGCGCTGTTGGCTTGTGCTGGTAAATGCAAAGAGCTTCAGTTCACTTCAGGTCGAGTAACACTCAATGTCGAGGGTCCTACCGACTCCCATGGTGCCGTTGTGCTGCGTGTGCCCTCGCGGCCAACTAAGGTTAATCAACCAGACTGGAATTACGACGACAAGTCGCATGTTTTAACTGTGCGGTTTACGAATAGTCCAGCAGGTGTCAACATAGAAATTGATTAACAGCATGCAGCGATATACGGAGTGTGATACGTAATGGTAACAGAGTTAACCCCTCGACAGCGGTTCATCAACGTGATGGAATACCAGTCTGTCGACCGCGTGCCAAACCATGAGGTGGGAGTATGGCCTCAAACTTGGGTTCGTTGGCAAAATGAAGGCATGAACACCGAAGAGCATAATCCCGCTTGGTTCTGGGGTGATGCATGCTTCGGCATGGATCCGCGCGAGTATGCGCGGGTCAACTACCAGATGCTTCCGCTGTTCGAACCTGAGGTCATCGAGGTCACCGACCGGTATGAGGTGATACGTAACGGCCTGGGCATCGTCACAAAGGCACTGCGTGAGGGCACTGTGAATGGCGGACGCATGTCCATGGACCAGTATCTCAGTTTTCCGGTGACCGATCTCGCAAGCTTCCGCGAGCTAAAGAAGCGCTATATCGCCTCTGACATATCTCGTCATCCGCAAGGCTGGCGGGAGAACGACCTGCCCCGCTGGAAAAACCGAGATCATGTGCTTGTGCTGGGCGAAAACTGCCAGACCTTAGGTTTCTACTGGCGTGCGCGTGAATGGATGGGCACTGAAGGCATCAGCTATGCATTCTATGAAGACCCAGAGCTGGTGCATGAAATGATGGAGTTCATCGCCGACTTCACCATAGAAACATCGAAGCCGTTTGTTGAAGCGGTTGACTTCGATTATGTGTTCATTAATGAAGACATGGCCATGAAGACTGGCCCGCTCATCAGCCCGCGTTTATATCGCGAGTTCATCTACCCGCATATGCGCAGGCTTGTTGAGTTCTTCAAATCACACGGGGTACGATATGTGTTGGTAGACAGTGATGGCAATCCAGAGCCGCTGTTGCCGCAGCTTATGGATGCAGGCGTAGACGGAATCTGGCCTATGGAGCGAGCATCGAACGATACCGATCCTGCGTTTCTTCGCAAGAAATATGGCAAGTCATTGCGGTTATGGGGCGGGGTCGATAAACGCGAACTGGCTAAAGACCATAAGGCAATAAACGAGCACCTGCGCAGCTTCATCCCGCTCGTTGAGCAAGGTGGTTTTATACCCACAGTAGACCATACCGTGCCGCCGGATGTTAGTTATGATAACTTCTGTTATTACATGGAGCGCAAACAGCAACTGCTTCGCGGGGAGTTACACTAGCCCTACTGCGATGTTTCAGATAACAAGATACAATTAGTTGATATGTTTAGGTAACATGACAAGAGATTAAGCTAGGAGATCTATATGCTGTCACACATCTCGTTTATACCGCGTCCTCGCGTGATTCATGGTGTCGACCAGATATATACGGTTGCATCAAACCATACCATTGGTAGTCAAGATGTTCTTCGCGATTACCCAAACCTGTTGAAGCTGCAGCAGGCCATCAAGCAGCAACTGGGATATCATCTGGAGATCGTGCAGGGATGCAGTAACTTCAGCCTATCTATCGATTCGTCACTTGCGGATCAGGCATATGTGCTGGAGATCACCACAGATGGTGTAAACATCACTGGCGGGTCGGAAGCGGGAGTCTTTTATGGCATCTGCACACTGAAGCAGATCATGCGTGAAGGAAACAATCTGTTATCCTGCGGCAAGATTGAAGATTACCCCGATTACCCCGTACGCGGCGTGATGCTTGATGTCTCGCGTGACATGGTGCCAACCATGGATACCTTGAAGACCATCATCAACCTACTGGCAGACCTAAAGATCAACCGGTTGGAGCTCTACGCTGAGCACACATTTAACTATCGCAATCACCCGCAGCCATCGGTATTAGCCAGCCCATTAAGCGGTGAGCAGATATTGGAGCTGCAGGATGTCTGCCAAAAGAACCACATCGAGTTGGTGCCAAACCAAAACTGTTTTGGCCACATGCGTCGATGGTTGGGCCTTCATGAATACAAAGCGCTGGCAGAAGCTCCCGAGGGCTTTGAATGGCCATGGGGCGGCAAGCACGATGGCCCGTTCTCGCTGAACCCGCTTGACCCTAAGGCGCTGGAGCTCATTGAGGGCATGTTTGATGAAATGCTGCCCTACTTCGCAAGTTCTCACGTGAATGTGGGCTGTGATGAGACCTTCGACTTAGGCTGCGGGGCATCCAAAGAAACCTGCGAGCAAGTTGGTAAAGGACGTGTATATCTGGACTTTCTGTTGAAGATATACGCCATCATGAAGAAGCACAACCGTGTGATGAACTTCTGGGGCGACATCGTTCAAGAGCACCCAGAGCTAGTGCCTGAGCTGCCAAAGGATGTCATCGCCCTGGAGTGGGGATACGATAAGGGACATCCATGGGAAGAGCGATTGGCCCGTTTGAAGGCGGCAGAACTGCCTATCTTTGTCTGCCCGGGTACATCCGCTTGGGCTACCATCGCTGGGCGTACCGACAACTGCATCGCAAACCTCAAGGAATCAGCCGTCAACGGCTTGAAATACGGCGCCATTGGCTACCTCATCACCGACTGGGGTGATTATGGTCACCTTAACAAGACCTCGGTATCCTACCTGGGATATGCCGTGGGAGCTGCCTATAGCTGGACATGCGACCTAACCGACAGCATCGATATCCCAACGGCGTTAAGCTACCATGTATTCAACGACCTAACGGGACGCATGGGATATGTGGCCTATCACATGGGTAATGCCTACCTGAAACTCGGTAAAACTGTAGGCAACTGCAGTATGATGTGGCGAGGTATTCTGCCAGACCTATCTGCTGATGAACTCAAAGCAGACAGCCGTGGTGATGAAATAACCGTCGACAAGATTGATGAGGCGATTAACATCATCAACGACTTGGAGACACGCGTCCGCATGTCGTCAAGCAAGCTGCCCGATGCTCAGCTGCTGATGGATGAGTGGGTATGCACAGGCGAAATGCTGAAAGCCGGATGCTATCGGCTGAAAGCGATGGCTGATGGCAGTTATGGCGACCCCGCCGTCCGATTGCGCCTTTCTTCGCAGTTGCGGTCGGTCATCGGGGAACACCAGCGACTGTGGATGGAGCGTGCCTATGTTGGCGGTCTGCGCGACAGCGTCACACGCCTTTGGGACCTCATGAAAGAATACGGCTGCAAAGAAAGCGACACCATCTAGAAATAACAAGCATGGTTCGATCACCGGGTAACCGGTTGATCGAACCATGCCCACTTTCCTTCAGATGCAGCTAATCCTCAAATACTAGCTGTTTTGAAAAATCGGCTCCATACCCATAGCCATTTTCTTCAGCTTACTCTTTTCGGCTTCCGATACTGGCTTAAAGCGATGTGCAAAAGGCAGCGCCATTCTGAACAGTTTCTCGTCACCAGGCGTTAGGAATGCCGTTATTGGCAGCGACAGCGTATACCGAACAGCCAATTCCGCAGTAGGTGCATCGGTTATTGGTTCGTACCAGGTTTTTTCCACGGTGTGAGGCTGCCCGTCTTTCCATGGGGTTTTAGCCATCGCTTTCAGCGCTAACAACGAAACCCCCTTCTTGGGTGCCTCTTCCAACAGCTTCCAACCGAAGTTGCCATGGAACAGGGTGACGAAGTTGAATGGGAACAGCACGCTCTCAAATGGGAATCGCTTCAACAGCTCAAGAGCCACCTGCTCATTATGCGCGCTAAAGCCAATGTGCTTGATCTTACCCTGCTCTTTAGCTTTGACGATCACTTCCATCGCTCCGCCCGGAGCAAAGACCTGCTCAACCTCCTCCATAGAGGTCATACCGTGAAGCTGATAGAGGTCAAAGTAGTCAGTATGCAGTTTTTTGAACGAGTCTTCCATCGCTATTTGTGCGTCTTTTGCAGCACGCTTTTCGGTTTTGCACGCTAGGAATATCTTCTTACGGAAAGGCTCAATAGCAGGTCCCAGGATTTCCTGAGCGTTACCGTAGGATGGAGCAACATCGTAGTAGTTTACGCCCTGGTCATATGCTTCACGCGCAACCCGATTAGCTTGGTCTTGTGGTGTGTTGGTAACGACAATGCCACCGAATCCGATAATCGATAGCTTGTCGCCTTGCTTACCGTATGGCCGTTTGGGAATCATGTGTATCTCCTATTTTGTGTATATTGAGCTTAGTTTTTAGATACAGTGATAGCCTATCAGGATACATTTATGCTCGTTTGAGCATCTCTAGTCCTTGCAGCAGCCGAGGGCTGCTTCGCAGAAATAGATTCGGCTCCACAACATGCAGCGCGCCTTGCTTAACAGCCTTGATCTGCCGCAGTGCGGGATGACGCCGCATAACATCAACATCCTGTCTGTTGCCAGCGATAAAGATGACATCTGGGTTCAGCTTGAGGGCTGCTTCCACACTAAGCTGATAGAAGTTTTTACCGCCCGATTCTGCGATATTCACAAAACCAGCAAACTTTAGCATCTCATTTGCATAGGTCTGCTTACCCGCTGCCCATAGTGGCAGTGGATTTGGAGAGAGTATAAGCAGTGCTCTGCGGTTTCCGCGTCTAGCAGTTTTTACAGCCTTCACAAACTGTGCAGCAATGGCATCAGCCTGTTTGCTGTGTCCTGTTAGTTTGCCAAGCCGTGCGATTTCCCGACCGACACTATCGAAACTTAAGCAGGATATCTCCACTACCGGCTGTTTAAGGGCATGCAGCCTTCGCACTTGGGCAGCATTAAAGAGCTTATCGGCAACTACCATGTCTGGTCGAAAGCTGATGATCTTCTCCACGCTGGCACGCATATCGCCAACTTTGGGTTTCCGCTTTGCGGCTGGCGGATAATCACAGTTCACTGTATCAGCTATGATTTGCGGTTCGCAGCCGATGGCATACAGCATTTCTGTGATACCAGGGCCCAGGGATATAATGCGTTTTGGAAAGTGATTCTCCATGAATGAGCCGTCCTTGTGAGTTTACGAAGTGCGGACTACTTTTTGGGGGTTGCAGCAGCCTCTGCGGTTGCTGTGTGTGCCGCGATGAATAGATGCACGCCTTTACCAGCGATGAGAGAACCCGCCAGCAACATGACAAGCAGCATCACCACTTTTTTTATCATATCCGCCAATATGGTGCTCAACACAGCCACATCAGCTTTGGCTGACGGCACAGGCGCGTTGTAGAATCGGAAGGCGAGCTGAAAAGTCCATATCAGCATAGCTATCCCCGCGATAAATACTATCGCTCCTAAATTCCGGCCTGTCAACCCGCCCTTCGTGTTCAATGAGCAACCTCACATCAGTTATTCTCTATGCTCATGATACCTTTATGGTGAAATCATAAGCAAGAGAAGGAGTTTCGTACGATGTTGGTAATCCACCGGAAATACTAGTGTAATACTGTGTGATTTTTGCAACAATGGCCTTGATAACTAGTAGACATTGTGAAATTCGCAGGACCAAATATACAGGAGCTTCGACATTGAAAATACCCCATGCTATTCGCGCCTTACCTAGCGCTTTGTGCTTTCTGATGTCTGTATCAGGCGTATCGGCAGTCAACGCCTATGAACTTCAAGACACAAAAGCACCTGTGCTGCGCATCTGCCCTATGACAGCAGCGCCCGTTATTGATGGTGTGCTCAGTCCAAATGAATGGACAGGAGCTGCCGAAATCAATACTTTCCACCCCATCACCAGTCTCAATGCACCGATGAATGACACGATAGCATATATCGGATATGACTCCAAAAACATATATGTGGCTGCATGTATTGAGCTGCATGATGGCAGGGCACCGATTGCCCTAACTCGTGAAAGAGACGGAGATGTCTGGGCCGACGATGCGGTTGAGTTCTTCCTAGACCCGCTGCACGACAACTACACGGAATATCAATTCAACTGCAATGCAGTGGGCAGCATTAGCGACACGAAAGAAAAAGATCCAAAGTGGAATGGGCAATGGTCAGCGAAGACCTCTGTAGGTAAGAACTGTTGGTATCTGGAGATGGCGATCCCGCTGTCTACTATTGGAATAACATCACTCACGAAACCAGCAGTGATGGGATTCAATATCGGTATAGATACCAAGCAGCCCAGCGCTAATTTCGCATGGGCCCCGCTGCTTGACGTCGGTGGTTACCATCAACCAGTGAAGTTCGCACACCTAATCTTGGATGATCAAACTGGCTGCCTAGCCGCTATGCAGACATCCACCGCTAATAGCCTGTCATTTGATGTCAATACCACTAAGCCGGCCGATGCTGAGCTGGTTGTCACGCCTGCAGGCCTGGCTCCGAGCACAATCACCGCGAACTGCCAGGGACTGACCTCCATATCAGCGCCGGTATCTGCCAGCACTGATGGACCATCGGATTATTCATGGGTGCTGACACTCCGTGATAAGCAAAACTCCGATGTGCTGCTGCGGCAGAGCGGACAGTATATTTCGCGCAACACCACAACAATTCAACTGCGTAGATACGACCTCTACAACAAGCTGGGTGTTGATGTGCAGGTGCCTGCTTTAGGCACAACTGACGTTCAAGCTAATGTCGCGGTAACTGTAAAAGACAGAAACGGCGCCATATTAAGCTCCGCCAATAAAGTGAGCACCACAGCAGCAACATCCTTCCTATTTGATATTAATAAGTATCCATACGATACGGTAACTATTAGCACAGAAGTCACCAATAAGGACGGAATGCATGCTGTTGCCAGCACAGAAATGATGCGGGAAAAACGGCCCGACTGGGTAGGCTCCAAAGCCGGTATCACCGACAAGGTGTTGGCTCCTTGGACACCTATCAAGCTGCAAAAGAGTGCAAAGGGTGTCGATATCTCACTATGGGGCCGCAAGTATAGCTTTGCAGGTTCCCCATTCCCGACATCGGTGGTGACTGACAACACCTCGATATTAAACGGCCCTATCACCATGCGCATGCAGGTAGATGGCAAGCCTAAGGTATTAAGCGGAACACTTAAGGTCGTCAAGCAAACACCAAGCCAAGTCATTTTAGATGGCATCGCAACAGTGGGCAGCCTGACTGCCAAATCACACATCGTGATGGATTATGATGGCAACGCCTTTATCGATGTCACTTTGTATGGCAAGAAAACTGCAACTATCGATCAGTTTTCCATCGATATCCCCATAAAGAAGCAGTATGCCAAGCTCCGGCACTACTTCCCCACACCAGCTTACTGCACTGAAAACTCACGAGCTATTCCCGCAGAAGGTTGGGGACACACATTCGTAAGCTTTTTGTGGGTGGGTGATGAAGACCGCGGTATCGCCCTATATACAACAAGCGATGAAAACTGGGCATGGGCGAAAGATGCTCGCGCGGCCACTATTAAGCCGACTAACGCCAAAACCACCACAATGTCGTTCAATATGGTCACGCGTCCCCTTACCCTCAGTGCTGCTAAACTGAGCAAAGGTGTTGCCTACCGATTTGGACTTCAAGCAACCCCTGTTAAGAAACCAGATAAGGACGTTTGGGACTACCGTCTCTGCCACTCCGGTGAATACGGCATCGAGAATGCTACGGTCACAAATAACGCCACAATCTCATATAATGCAAGCAATCTGCTTGATCCCGCAAAAGGCACCCTCGATCTGTGGGTTCGGCCGAACTTCGACCCGAATGTGGTTGTGAAAGACGGTGATGACCGCGGAAAATACAACAGATATTTGTTAACCGTCTCCAACGGCCTAGATCAAATCGTGTTTTACTGGAATATTGATGTACGCGGCATGCGCGCATATCTCTTCTCCAAAGGGCAATTCACCATGCTCGGTGATATACCGTGCAAGTGGAATAAAGGGGAACTGCATCAGCTATCTTTAGCTTGGGGCGACGCCATTAAGATATCTATAGACGGCAGCATTCCTAGCTCAACAAGCTTCATAGGGCTGATGAACGGAGCATCTCCGGCATCAAGCTTGCAGCTGCAGGTAAACAACCCGGGATTTGATATTGAGGCTGTGAAGCTATCGAAAACCAGCATTCCAGGTCAGAGCTATAGAAAAGAGCTGACACCAGACGACAACACGGTATTGCTAGACAAGTTCACTGATGTGGTAACCATGGGTCCTTCGCGAGCGGAGACCCACCCCGCAGTGGGTGTTAGCGGTGACATCGCAGGTGGATACAAGATATCAGGCGGTCAGGTTGGAAAACTCGTTAGCGCAGAGAGCTTATCTCAGCCCATGCTGGACTATCTGTGGGAATCGGGATACCGAACGATCGTGTTCCACGAGCACTGGACGGATGTTCAAAACTGGCCGGAAGCCATCGGGCACGAAGAGCAGCTCAGAAACTTCGTAAAAGTATGCCATGCGAAGGGATTTCAGGTGTTGGTGTATTTTGGATATGAAATATCCGATATCATGCCAAAATGGATTGAGAATAAAGACAGCGTGATGGTAAAACCCGATTGGCAGAGTTATACACGCGCTCCGCAGCAAAAAGACTATGTGGTCTGCTACGAAAGCGTATGGCAGGACTTCATCGCCGATGGCGTCAGCAAGATGATTGACAAATACGACATCGACGGTGTCTACCTCGACAGCACCGCATTGCCATTTGGATGCAGCAACACGATTCATGGTTGTGGGTATACTCGCGAAGACGGCACCCTAGCGCCTACGTTTGACTATCGGGGACCGCGCGACATGATGCGCCGCCTCTACACCGTGGTGAAGTCCAAGAAACCAAATGGGCAGGTAAACCTGCACAACTCCGGCTACGAAGTCACACCAGCGGTGGGTTGGGCAACTAGCACCTGGGATGGTGAGCACCTAACGCCGCTAACTAAGCGACAGCCGATTGATGAGCTCATCCCACTTGACGCGTTTCGTGCTGAGTTCATGGGTCGTCAATTCGGCGTTCCAGCGGAGTTCCTGTGCTATGACTTGCCATATACATTCCATGAGTCTTTCACCTTGACGCTGCTTCATGATGTGCTTGTTCGCGCACGCGGTTATGCCATGAATGAAGAGATACGGGTCTTTAAGGCCATGGATGCATTTGGACGCAAGCAAGCTCAGTTCCAACCATACTGGAGTAACAGCAGCCTAGTCAGCGTGAAGGGTAACAAGGCATACTGCTCTTTATATGTGCGTAAAGCACAAGGCGTGATGTGTGTGGTCAGCAGTTTTGCTAAAGGCAAGCAAGACATCGCGGTGAAGTTAAACCTGCAAACTATGGGCTTAACGAAAGCCACGACAGCCACAAACATGATGACCGGTGAAAAACTAAAGCTGCAAAACGGTCAGTTTACGCTGACAACTAACGACACAGATTATGGACTAATCTGGGTTAAGTAAGCTCAGCAGCCACTTGAGGTAGGGTGAGTATTTGCTCTCCCTACCTCAGCATTGCCCCTCAGTATTCCCACAAACCTCTCCATTGAAGACACTACACCTTCCGCTTTGATAAACAGGGAAGTAAATTGCATAATGGCAATGATGCTGTATATTTGGTCACCCACACGGTGTTGTTGTTCAGTGGTGATGTAGATTGTTGCTGACTATACCAATCCGCCCGCCGGAACGCGGGCCGGTACTGATCAGCGATGGGTGACAGTGCCCGTAACGGGACGAAGTCACGGACGCCGTCACGGACGGGCCACCGAACCCATCGCCGAGGGACTGCAGCCTAGATCGCAGGTAATCATTCGAACTGCCGCGGGTTTAGTCACCCACACGACTACGTTCCGGGAGCTAGCGCTCCGGGAACTGCGTCCAGTGCGGGTTCCTGCACCGCACGGCTTATCAATCTCGGCCCGCGTTCCGGCGGGCGCGTGAATACCGCTTCACCACGTAAATTTCATTTTGCAGTTGGTTCTACATACTTCAGATCGCAAGAGCATATGGTCTTCTTGAGACCAATGGCGAGCATAATCCGCTGATATTGCTGCCAATATTACTGCTGTATGTTCCTACTGGACTAGGAAACCTGTTATACCTTGTCTTCTTGGCAATATGGATGAAAAAAGTATGGCGCCTAGCGCGGTCAAGCAACAGCCAATCCATTGTGTAGATGAATGCTGCAGCACAGACACCATACCAAGCCATCCTCCTCAGAAGCGCACATTGGCCTCATCCAATGCCGCAATGACCTCACTATCTGATGTCTGCTCGAAGTCCCTATAATACGCTCCGACAGCACCGAAGAACTCATCCGGTACAGACACCGCCACAAATACATCGACTTGGTTTCGGATGATCGCCGCTTCTTCTTTCGGCGCCACCGGCACTGCCACAATGATCTGCAGCGGCTTGTGCTGTTTCACCTCATTTATGGCCGCCATCATCGATGAGCCTGTGGCGATGCCGTCATCCACTATGATCACGGTCTTACCTGCAAGCTTTATGGAATCTCTCCCCCGTAGGTAGAGTTGCCGCCGTCTCTCAATCTCCTTTTGCTGCCCCTCTATCGCCTGAGTCAGCCAAGCCTGGTCTGCCGATTCCCATGCCAAACGGTCACCCACAACATGGCTGTGCTCTGAGATTGCGCCGATGGCATATTCAGGGTTCATCGGATGACCAATCTTGCGGCTGATGGTAATGTCGAGCGGACATCCCAGCGCTTTTGCCACTTCTGCACCCACAATCACGCCTCCCCGTGGCAGCGCAGCCACCACCGGGTTGTCGCGTTGGTATTGCCGAAGCAATGCCCCTAGCTGCTTACCGGCATCGGTACGATCTGCGAATAGGAAGTGGTAAACCATATATACCTCCCTCAGCTATACGCTGTACAATTGTGTACCACATTCGGCGCCCTTTTGTGTCGCGATTCTCCACTTCCGCCATTATCATAATGAGGGCACAGCTGCTTAAGATATCGCAATGCTACCAACTTCGCTCCCAATGCGATATCATACCCCTATGGATTCATTACGCATTTTTACTTAGGAGATAGATTTCGTGGCGACAGAGATCATCATGGTTCGGCCGAATCTAGATAATATCCCGGATTATCCCTTACCACAGGGCTATTATATGCGAGGGTATCAGCAGGGTGACGATGTGCTCTGGGCAGAGATATGGACCGCAGTTCATGACTTCGAAACCGTGGAATCTGCACTGCAAGCCCATCATACTGACTTCATGCCAGATGCCCAACAGCTGCCCGAGCGTCAACTTTTCCTGTGCAATCCACAAGATGAAGTGATAGGCACAATATCGGGTTGGTATGGAAACTCATATGAGCCAGATCAGTATGGGCTTGTTCACTGGGTAGCCATAAAACCAGAGTATCAAGCACATAAGTTAGGCAGACCCCTACTATGCGAGGGCATGAACCTATTGAAAAAGTGGCATCATAAAGCCTACTTATGCACTCACACTCACAGAACACGAGCCGTGAGGGTCTATCTTGATATGGGATTCGTGCCGTTCATCCGTCATGAACAAGACACCGCATCCTGGAAGGAAGTTGCTAAGCAGCTTCACCATGACAGCCTTGCAGAGTATCGCGAGTAAATAAGATGGGCATCAGGCCTTGCCGCGAGTGTAAAGCACCCATCAGTCAGCAAGCTGCGGTTTGTCCGCAATGCGGGGCACCTTATCCTGGATATCCCAGGTGGTATCAGGCAGGGTATGAATGGCGTTCGCAAGCTGAGGTATGTGGTATTCCATTGGTGCATATCGCATGGGGACGCACTCCGGAGGGAAAACTCCGCGTCGCTAAGGGCATCATCGCTATAGGGCAGTTTGGAATTGGTGTCATCACCATCGCCCAATTTGGCATAGGTTTGCTGTTTTCGTTAGGGCAGTTTTCTGCTGGCTGCATCGCCGTTGCGCAGTTTGCTCTTGGTATTCAGTTTGGTCTAGGGCAGTTCGCCGTTGGCTATACTGCCATCGGCCAAATGGGATTAGGCCATTGGGTGTTAGCACAAATGGGTTATGGCAGCCATGTATACAGCACCCACATACACGACCTAGCAGCGAAAGCATATTTCTCTCACATGCCAATCATTCAGCAGTGGCTGCACTAACGGCACCCAAGAATCATAAATACGCGTCACAAAACAAACAATCAATGAGGAGAAGATACACATTGAAGAAATCATTACCTGCATTTTTAGGTCTGGCGGCGATAGCTATCGGATTAGCTGCGCCCGTATCGGCCGATGACTATAAGGATGTATATGATCTGCATGGGTTCGTGGCAGAATCCGTAAAGATTGCACCCCTCGACCCCGATGATTTTGCCCTCATGCCATGGGGTTGGACGCCTGGCAACAAGAAGGTACTTGAGGATATTAAAGACTGCGGGTTCAACATCGCCGGTTTCATGACCCCCAAGTATGTCAAGCTGTGCAAACAGGTGGGAATACCATGCATCGTTGACGACCCTCGCATTACCGAAAACCTAGGTCGAACAGATATCTCCGATGCGGAGCTGGCTAAACTCGTCGACCAATCGGTGAAGCCGTTTAAGGGCAATTCTGCGGTATATGGATACCACCTGATAGATGAGCCGTGGGTTACTCTATTTCCCGCGCTGCGCCGCTGGAAGGACGCCATCGCAAAGGTAGACCCCAAGACGCTGTCATACATCAACTTATTGCCTATTGGTTCCGACCAAAACTTGGCTATGTATGAGCAGTTCGCAGATATCGTGAAGCCAACCTACATGAGCTATGATCACTACACCATGATGGATAATGGTGCAATGGGCAGCAGCTTTTTTTCTAACCTAGAGAGCATGCGCAAAGTAGCCCAAAAGAACGGCTTGCCATTCTGGAATATCATCATATCCAACAGCCACTACAGCTATGCAGATGTCACCGCAGGCGGACTCAGTGTGCAGGTATATTCATCGCTGGCATATGGTGTTAAGGGCTTAAGCTACTTCACCTATTTCGCTCCGCTGTTAGATAACTATCGAAACGCACCAATCGATCAGTACCTTAACAAAACCCCCACATGGGATATCGTAAAACGCTTGAACCTGCAGATTCACCAACTGGCACCAGTATATACCAAACTGAAAAGCGTGAATGTATTCCACAATAAAAACATCCCAATCGGATGCAAAGGAATCGACAGCAGTAAATTCATCAAAGAGATTACAGGCGGTGATTTCCTTGTTGGCGAGTTTACCTCACCCGATGGCACGCCTTACGTGATGGTGGTAAACAAAGACTTCAATCACAACGCGAACGCACATATCGTGTTCAAAGATAAGGGCGACATCATGTTGACAAGTGCATGGACCGGTGTCACCAAGAAGTTTACGGACTGGCCTTGGTTTGGTCCTGGACAGGGCTTGCTGATCAGCCTAAAGAAATAGCTTGAGATAGAGGAGTGGCGCAAGCCACTCCTTTTTTTCTTACCAACCCTCGCTTGGAGGTAAAGATGAAGGCATCTTTATTCACACCTGTTACACTGGCAGTTGCCGCGATGGCTGTCTGTTTATCCTCGCAGAGCTTGTCGGCTCAGCCGAACCAATCTACACAATATGGCCGAAATGTGGACCAGTCTGCACAATGGCAGCAGGTTGGCGGTGATCTTTTCAAGAATTTCGTCGACATGTATCACTTGCAGATAATAAAAGAGCCGGGACAGACTTACCAATACAAGGGTTGGTTCTTTGGATGGGCTTCGGAGTTATGTAATTCCAACTATAAGTTGAAATACGGGTGTGACATGATCTTCGCCGCTAGGGCTAAACAGCTCACCGGGCCATGGGAAGTTTACTCAGGGCAAGGGCGTTGGGATGCATCCATGAACCCAAAACTGTGGGTGCCAGTGATTACCGCTGAGGGCACATTCTACGATAGCTGGCATAATGGCGACCCCTCTGTGGTTAAACATAACGGCAAATACTATATGGCCTATAGCTCCACAGGGTTCAACAAGGACATGATCCCATATGGTCAGCCTGGCGACACCGACTCGGACATCAGCTGCGTGATGGGCGCCGTGTCAACAGACGGCATAAACTGGAAGCGGACCCCGTATCCGATACTTATAGACCCTCGCAACATTGGACAAAGCACCATCAAACCTGGCGAGTATATGCATCCATATGGGTTGTATCATCGGCCATCGCTGATGCGCGAGGGCAATGTGTGGAAGTTGTGGTTTGACTGCTGGACCGGTACAGATATGCCGATGGGATATGCTGAAAATCGCGGTGATTTCATGAACCCCTCTGACTGGAAAATCATACGAGGAATTGACAATCCCGCTCTGACAAACTACCCTAACCCTGATGTGGTAAAGATTAAGGATGTCTACTTCGCGTTTTCCGACCCAGGTGGTTATCAACCATTAACCCCAAAGTATGCATCGTTGGCGAAGAAATTCCTGCCGAGTTGGGCTTCGCGAAAGATATGCGAGTCGGTATCGCTAAACGGTAAGGACTGGGTTTCGTTAGGTTATATCGAGCGAGATCTGGGTGTTCAAGGCAACCATGTTCCTGTGGCATACACAGAACCGGCTGATAACGGGGTCTGGCTATATGTCAGTTATGCCCCGCAGATTTTCGGTGACTACCGAATGGATCGGATACGCCTGAAACGCCGGCTGGTTACTTATAAAAAGCTGGACGAATACCGCAGCTGCTGGCACAAGATGGTAAACAAATCTAGCCAGTGAACTTGCCGAACAACGGGCCGAGGTAATATCAACTCGGCCCGTCATAATACGCTTCGCGCGTTCGGCTAGAGGGACATGATTTTGTAGTTCGCGTTACCCATGTTGAGCGTCTTCATATACTCCAGTTGGTGAAGCCCCTTACGCGATTCGATGCGCTCCTTAAGGTCATGCAGCTCCGCGCTGGGAAGTTTATACACCATGTCAATACTGGCTTGTTCTACGGCAAGCAGATCGGTTGATGCCAAAATCCCTAGGTTCCGCGCCTTAACCGGTGCCGCACTAACCCCTGCACAGTCGCAGTCGACAGACATGTTGCGAAGCACATTGATGAACACAATATGCTTGCCAAACAGTTGCTTGACAGCCATAGCTGCCTCCACCATGTTCTCCTGGAACGGATCTCCCTGCAGCCAGTTTTCATAGTTTACAGCATCAGTCGCACCATGCAGCATCTTTTTGCCGATGGGTCCATCGGAACACCCAATGGCGATGTTCTTCAGCGATCCGCCGTATCCGCCCATTGCATGCCCTTTGAAGTGTGTAAGCACCACCATAGAGTCGTAGTTCAGTATGTTTTTGCCTACGGATACCTCGCGGAACCGTCGGCCGCCGGCTACAGGAATCATCACTGCGCCTTCTTCGTCCATAATGTCTACCGGGCAGAAAGTCCAGCCGTTTATCTTGATTGTTTCGCGATGGTCAGCTGTGGTCTGCCGTTTACCAGCATATAAGGTATTTGTTTCCACCAGGTTGCTGTTGGGTATGTGCCGTTGAAGCGCCTTCACCATGTCGCGCGGGAGTATATTTGGTCCGTGCGGCTCACCTGTGTGTAGTTTGATCGCCACCTTACCAGTTACACCCGGCTTAATCTTGTCATAAATGGCCAATAGACTGCTTGCCGTGATGTTTTTCACGTAGTATACAGGTGTCTGAGCAGGCTGAGGTTGGCCTGCTTGTTTAGATGAGAGCTGATCCGACGCATTTGGGCGGTTCATAGCTCCATTGGCCTCATTATCATGAGATGCGTTAGGTTTCATAGTCGTCCTCTTTACTTATATGAAGCTAATCAATACGCTGCATACCTACGCAGGCAGCCAGGTAGCAGCATTTTCGTTAGGTGGTTGATGTTATATCGTAGCGTCTGTTTGTTCGTGAGCATTGGCTGCAGCTGAATGGTATTCATTATCTTCTACTGGACTCATCCAATGCGCATCGCCGCTTGCGGCGTTGGTGCCGATGGCGATGTGTGAGAAGCTGCTATCTGGTGCGGCCCCATGCCAGTGGATTACGTCAGGTTCAATGGCAACCATGTCACCCGCTTGTAGTTTGACTGCTGGTTTGCCTTTTTGTTGATATAAGCCGTGCCCGCTGGTGATCAGTAGAATCTGCCCGCCGGGGTGGGAATGCCAGCTATTTCGTGCTCCCGGTTCAAATGTGACGTGTGCGATGATGCAGTTATACAGCTGAGCGTTCTCAACCATCATATGTAAAGAGACATCGCCTATGAAATTCGCATTTGAGATTGCATTTCCCTTAGGGAATATGCCTGATATGTTGTTAGTGTTAATTGGCTGCATGTTGCTTCCTGCTTCCTTCACTGCATTATCGATGTGGCAGCTGATGAGCCGCTTATTTCGCTGCCCTGTTTTAATATAGAATGGTGATGAGAAAATATGTGTACAATAAATACGAATATGTTGCACAATTCTACGAAACGCAGGATAATACACCACTCTTTGAATCATGATGTGGTCATGCAGACATTCCAACGCAGATTTATGGAGCAAGAAAATGAGCGATGACAACAGCCTCAATTCCGAACTTGTGAAGCTGGTGGGATCATATGCGGTATCGTCAGGTTTTACCCCATCAAGCCTTCCTGGCGTCCAGTTCGTTCGATCGGATTTCCCTATCCCCCGCCATCCGGTGGTGTACAATCCGTCGATCGTAATCATCGTTCAAGGCTACAAAGTGGGGTATCTAGGCGATTTAGTTTTCCGCTACGACGCAAGTCATTATCTGGTTTTATCGGTGCCCCTGCCGTTTGAATGCGAAACCAGCGGCACGCCGGATAAGCCTCTGCTTGGTATCGTCATCGACATTGATGTAACTCTGGTGGGCGAGCTTATTTTAGAGATGGATGAGCATTATGTACCGACCACGGAAATTCCACAGAGTATTCATTCGGTAGCTATAGACAACGAGCTGTTGAATGCAACGGTCAGGCTGATGAAGTCGCTTGGCAATAAGCAGGATGGGCGTATTCTTGGCCAGCAAACTGTGCGTGAGATTGTGTACAGAGTGCTTTGCGGTGAGCAGGGATCGGTGCTGCGTGCTTTAGCGGTTCGCAACGGGCGGTTCAGCCAGATAGCCAAGGTGTTAAAACGCATCCATACCGAATACGACTCAGGGCTTGACATCGAATCGCTTGCTAATGATGCAAACATGAGCGTATCCACTTTTCACAGCAACTTTAAGGCGGTAACCTCCGCCTCGCCCCTTCAATACATAAAGAGCATACGGCTTCATAAGGCGAAAACGCTGATGCTTCAAGAGGGTATGAGTGCGGGTATCGCTGCTCGTTCCGTTGGATATGAGAGTGTGTCTCAGTTCAGCCGTGAGTATAAGCGTTACTTTGGTTGCACCCCCACAAGCTCATCTATCGAAATGCGCAGCGTAGTTGGACCAAGCCATTAGTGCATCCTGTTGACGCATGGCAGCATACAAACACAAAAAAGCCCGGACAAAAACTGTCCGGGCTTTTTAAAAGAAGGAAACTAGGCGACTTTGACGCCAGCGCCGACTTCTTCAAGTTTTGCCTTGATAGCTTCGGCTTCTTCTTTGTTAACGCCCTGCTTAACAGGCTGAGGAGCACCCTCTACGAGGTCCTTAGCTTCTTTTAGGCCAAGACCGGTGATCTCGCGGATGACCTTAATGACGTTGATCTTCTTGTCGCCAACGGACTCGAGGATCGCGTCGAAAGAGGTCTTCTCTTCGACAACAGCGGCTTCAGCAGCTGCTGGAGCTGCGACTGCCATCATTGGAGCAGCGGCGGAAACGCCGAACTCGTCCTGAAGGGCCTTTACGAGCTCGCTGAGCTCGAGTACGGACATCTCTTTGATCGCTTGGATCATTTCATCTTTGGACAGTGCCATTAGTATAAAACTCCTTCTACAGCCTTAGGCGGCTTCGGTTTTGGACTTTTCGTCCACAATATTTTGCAGCGTGGTTACGAAACCAGTGATGATTCCGTTAAGAGTATTGACAGCACCGCTGATTGGGGCTTGAATACCACCAACCACCTGAGCAACCAATGTCTCTCGGTTAGGAAGCTTAGACAGTGTGGTAACGGTGTCGGCAGAATATAGCTTGCCGGACAGCACAGTACCTTTCACAACCAAAGCTTTGAGTTCTTTTTGTGCGCTAGTAATTACTTTAGCGCAAGCGGCTTCGTCACCCAGCATGAAAGCGGTGGCGGTTGGGCCTTGTAGAATCTCATCGAGGTTGTCAGCAACTAACCCTTCGGCAGCACGCCGAAACAGCGTGTTCTTAACTACGTGATACTCTGCATTGGTCTCACGCAGTTTGGCCCGAAGACTAGAGACATCCGTGAAGGTAAGTCCCTTATACTCGGTGAAGATCACGCCGTTGGATTGCTCCAGTAGGGCGCGGACCTTTTCAACCTCTTCGACTTTGTCGGGTCGTGGTGTGGAACGCACGAGGCATCCACCTCCTTTGCTATGTTGGTGTCCGAGCATATAGCAGAAAGCGAAAGGGGTTTCGCTAAAGAAGCGAAACCCCCGATATATTAATCAATCGCGAAACGCGAATTGTAATCTCGGTAACGAGTTCGCCTCGGCAGGAGATTAAGTCTTTATGACCCCTGCTGTCTGCGGTGAACGGAAACACCATGAGCATTATACCATACAAATACTCAACCAGTAGGAAATACTATAGATATACAAAAATGCTGCAGATTTAGGCTAAGAAAGTCGAAATAGTTCACAAAAGACGGCAGAACGCCATTTCATCGGATATAATGTCATCAGTAGGCACGGAGGCTGAATAGCTTCCGTGCCTCTTCTTTTCTTAGGAGGTTACCGACATGTCAACGCGATTTTTGGCTCCAGCAGTAGCCGTTCTTCTGGTATCCGCAGTGGTATCTTATGCGGAGACCCCCAAGATCACCGCGGGCGTCGACGCCTACATTGGCACCTCCGACATTGATAGTCAACGCGATTTCAACGATGGAATCTGGGCCGCGGGAGGCCCTGGTAATGCAATGGCTCTGCCAAGCACGATATACATCAACAGTGATTTTGGAGATGGATTAACCGCCAAAGCCTCATACGGCATTGGCGATATGAACCAATACAAACCTAATGATGTCGACCGAATGCCTGAGCTGTATGTTTCCAAGCAGTCTGGTGATTTCACCGTAACAGCCGGTAAGTTTTGGGTACCTTTTGCTTATCAAGATTGGGAATGGGAGACCAAACCTGGTTTGATGGTGAAATGGGCAAAAGGCGGTATTAATGTAGCAGGTGCCGTGGTGTATAACGACAGCAAACAAGTCGATGACACCAACAGCTATCTGCGCATTGGCCGCTCGCTTGGCGAGGGTGTTGATGTGGGCGTTAGTGTCGCCAGCGGCAAAGGTTGGTCATTCAACAGCCCGCACGACACAGGCTACGGCTTTGATTACGCCATCAGCAAAAACAAGTTCAACCTTGTTGGTGAAGCCATGCAGGCAAGCGCTGGAGCTGGTGACTTCTGGTGTACCATGAGTAAAATCAGCTACACAGGGTTCGATAAGGTTACTCCATTCATCGTTTGGAACTCGTGGAATGATGAATCTGGATTCAACGGGCGATGGCGTTCAACCACATATGGCGCAGACATCGCTTTATGCAAAAGCGTGAGTTTACAGGCAGGGTATGCACCCACATCCGCTGGTGAACGCGCCTGGGCCCAACTCCATGTGACATTGGAAAAAGGGCTGTAATCCGTTCGGCCCTTCTTTAGGCAAGCAGCCCCCGCAGCATCACCCTGCGGGGGCTGCTTTTTTGTGCGACACACTTGGTCTTCATCGCATAAAATTCCGCGGCCCACGCAGCCATTGGAGTGTATTCGTGTTCATCCGCGGTTTACTTCCCATAGAACACTAACGCAGATAACACATATGAACGCTAATGAACGCGGATTAGCGGTATCACTTCTCCCGGTAGAACATGCGCTCTACTCAGCCCGGCCTAGTCGAACCAAAAATCGCCACCCACGCAGCCATTCGCGTAAATTCGCGTTCATCCGCGGTTTACTTCCCTAAAAACACTAACACTGGTAACACAAATGAGTGCTAATGAACGCGGATGGGCAGCCACTACACGCAGTCCACCAATGCGGTGCCGAGGGCATCTACTCTCACGTTGCGGCGTGAGCTGCCGTAAACCACAGTGAGGTCAACCGCGTTTGTCGATAAGCTCCAGAGCAGCACTTTACGAATCGACGGGTACCATGCACACACCACCGGTTCATCTTGAAGCACATACGGCACCTTACCCATCTTGCCGATGATCTCGTGCTTCAGCGACATTAGATCCGCGAAGTCTTCACGAACAGCTCTGCAGCCCGACTGTGCTGATGCTTCCGGACGGCAGATAAGGGTCGATCCTTTGGCGCTGATATCATTAGCTTGCGGCACATCGGAGTTGCCCAAGAAGCAATATCCGCCAATTGGTGCCCGCTCGCAGACCTCAAATGGTATGCCCATTGCCAAAAACATCGAAAATGGGTTGTCGTCGCCTACATATCGGCTGCCTGTGCCGAAGTAGTGCTTCAAAGGACCATAAAGCTTGGCGCCTGCTATCTGAGCGTGGATGTCTGCCTGCTGCTTCATTGCCGGAGCCAGGGTTTGCCAGTGTGTTTTAGGAAATGCCGATACACCGCTCATGAACATGGTATTTCTTACATCGGCGATTGTGCTGATGCACAGCTTAGCGGCCATGTTGCTGGCTGACAGTTGGTCGGCAGGAAATGCGGTTGTTTCGCTGTAAGCAAGCTGCGGTTTAGCATATCTGCGGTGGAACAACACGCTGTATAGCTCGTCGGTTTTGCCCTTCAACGAGCCCATACTGGCATCGTTGAATTGGCTTTCACCAACGCGGAAAGGGCTGTTGGCGTATGCCTTAAGGCGGATGCCAGCCTTTTCGCTGCCTAAATACATGATCATATTGCCCATCGGTATCCGACCAGCTGCTTTTTGTTGGCTGTTAAAACATTCGGTAAGCAGATCACATTGCATATCAACCCACTGCTGCACAATCGGGCACAGTCTTCGTGAGTTGATTGCGTCCAGGAGCTCACCCCATTGCCGGTCGCTGTAGCCGTATTTATGCAAAAACATCAGCTTGTGTTCGGGGCAGAAACATCCGCCGATCATACCTGGTGTTCGAGCAAGGCGAAAGTCATCGTCCACCCATATTGCGGTTGGCTTCAGCGGCAGCAGCTTTTTCACCGCAGCGCAGTTTTCTTCTGTGGCTGGTGCATGAATCGAGGTGCCGCTGAGCTTTGTGCCATCTATGGTGGTATACATGCTCCAGTGGCTAGGTGGACCAAGAGGAACATCACCCGATTTCGCACCTAAAGAGTCGCCCGGATGTCCTAAAGGCACATTAATAATACTGGTCTTTAAGCCAATAGCATGAGCTTCATGAAACCAGTGTTCAATAGTCTCTATGGAGTAGTGCCAGTATCCATACAAGAACCCAGTGATCGCAACTTCATCAACCCCGGATTTCTTTATCAATGGAAGCAATTCGGGGTCGTCTCTCAGCGCATCGGGCGAGATGCTTAATACATATCGACGTACCGAGCCATGTTTGTTATCAGGCATATTGTTACCTCTTGTTGCCGCTATAATTGCGCAGACCTAGCCGATATCTTCTGCCAGAGCCGTGTTAAGGGCATCAACACCGATAGTTCGTCGGTTGCCACCATACACAACGGTGAGTTCTTGACGCGCTTCGGTGAGGTTCCACAACACAACTTTGTGTATTTTAGGATACCATGCACACACCACTGGCAGGTCTTGCTGCACATATGGAACGTTACCCATTTTGGTTATAATTTCCTGCTTTAGTTTCATCAACTCGTCCAAATTCTCAGCAACACCACGGCAAATGGTGTCTTTCGCTGCCTCTGGACGGCAGATGACGGCAGCTCCATGGCTGCTTAGTTCCTTAGCTAACGGCACATCAGGTGTCGCCGTAAATACCCAACCGTCTTGTGGTGTTTTGTCGCATACTTCAAAAGGTATACCCATGGCTAGGAACAGTGTATAGGGGTCATCCAAACCAACATATCTGCTGTATTTGCCAAAATAGTGTTTTAACGGACCTTTGAGCGAAGCTCCTGCAACCTTGGCATGGATTTCTGCCTGGTGCTTCATCGCTGGTGCCAGTGTCTGCCAATGCGTGCGTGGAAAAGCCGACATCCCGCTTTGGAACATGGTGCTGCGGACGTCGGCGATGGTGCCTACAGCCAGCTTGGCTGCCATATTGGCTGCGGAAAGCATCGTCACGGGATAGGCAGTGGTCTCGCTGTACGCCAGTTCCGGTTTAGCATATCTGCGATGGAACAATGCACTATACAGCTCTTCAGTTTTTCCTTTGACTGGGCCAAACGTTGGGTCATTGAAGTGCTCTTCGCCCACTCGGAAGGGCACATCAGTATAATCCGACAGCCGGATACCCGCTTTTTCGCACCCCAGCCGCATCACCATCATGCCAACAGGCGTTTTTCCAGCCGCTTTTTGCTGAGCCTTGAAAAACGCCGTTACCTGGTCGCACTGCCAATCGACCCAGTTTACCAATACCTTACATAGACGCCGTTTCTGCACGGCATCCACCAACTCATCCCAAATGCTCTCGTTGTATCCGTGAAGTTTCAGGAAGCGCAGTTTGTGTTCAGGGCAGAAGCACCCGCCTATCATACCTGGCGTTCTTGCTAAACGCAGGTCGTCATCCATCCACATCACGTGGGGTTTAAGGCCGATCAACCGCTCCACCGCCCCCGCATTTTCAGCTTGAGCAGGTTCGTGAATTGAGTTGCCGGTATAGCGTTCCCCTGTGATATCCACTTGTTGTTTCCAGTTTTTGGGTGGGGTCAGCGGAATGGTGCCAGATGA
>CAZFLA010000011.1:44048-47110 GCA_964519405.1 uncultured bacterium | reverse complement strand
GAGCACGAAAAATCGGCCCGAAATTCATTCGAGCCGATTAACTGCGGAAGTTGGGCTACTCCTTAGGAGAATTGTGGAGCAAGAACATCATTGATGGTGGTCCAGTATATAATGAATGATATTACTGAGGTAATGATTATCGTAGAAGGCAAAACCGAACAAATCTTTGTCGAAACACTTCTGGCTCCCCATTTCGGTGCGATAGGTATAAATCTATATCCTGCTCAACTAGGTAAACCTGGGCATAAAGGAGGAAATGTAAGATTTTCTCGCATGGAACGTGATGTAGGCCATTTTCTAAAACAGCGTACTAACACCTATGTCACGACTATGGTTGACTACTATGGCATTGATAGCCAATGGCCCGGTTTATCTGAAGCAAAATCCATGCAAAACCATGTCAAAAAGGCCGATACTGTCAATAAAGCTACGGAAAAGTCAATTAACAAATTGTACAGTGACTTTCAATCGTCTAGTCGGTTTATTTCATATGTATCAATGCATGAGTTTGAGGCGCTTCTATTTAGTGATCCACAAACGCTCTCTGACAAGTTGAACATACCGGTTTCAAAAATCCACTATATACTGGAGCAGTGTGTAGAGCCAGAGAATATCAACGATTCTCCGAATACAGCCCCGTCTAGACGATTGCTTGGTTGGAACCCGGGTTTTAGGAAGACAACTGACTGCATCGCTATTGCAGTATTAATTGGACTGGATGTTATGCGGCAACACTGCCCGATTTTCAATGGTTGGCTAAATTCTATTGAGGCTCTATCCCCATATCAATATGATGTAAATTCGGATTGAGTAAGAGACTAGAACAACTAAGGCTAGTTGTTCTACACCCCTTCTCCCGTCCTGCGCAGCCCGCAACAGAAATCTGCCTGCGGGTAGCCGCAAATCGATCAATCGGGGTACCATTACTTCGTGAAGCAACACATCGCTTAGGAAATTTGATATCATATTTGCGTATACATATATAAACTATTTCGGAGGATCCATCGTGGCCGCACAAGACAAGCAGAAGGCGTTAGATATCGCTCTGGGGCTTATTGATAAGCAGTTTGGCAAGGGGTCGGTCATGCGACTGGGCGATAAAACCGGTATGCATATCGAGTCTATCCCCACAGGTTCCATCGCATTGGACTACGCGCTGGGCATTGGCGGCGTACCCCGAGGACGCATCGTTGAGATATACGGTGCGGAAAGCTCGGGAAAGACCACACTCGCACTGCAGATCATTGCAGAAGCCCAGCTTCAAGGCGGCATCTGCGCCTTTGTCGATGCGGAACATGCGTTGGATCCTGAGTATGCCGCGAATATCGGCGTAAACATCGATCAGCTGTATGTTTCGCAGCCAGGTACGGGCGAAGAGGCGTTGGAGATTATGGATGCGCTTGTGCGCACCGGCGCTATTGATGTCATCGTGCTGGACAGCGTGGCAGCGCTAGTGCCCAAGGCAGAAATTGAAGGCGACATGGGCGACGCTCATGTGGGTATGCAGGCGCGGCTTATGAGCCAGGCGATGCGCAAAATCGGTGGTTCCATCAGCAAGACGGGAACCGTAGCCATCTTCATCAACCAGTTGCGCGAAAAGATCGGTGTGATGTTCGGCAACCCCGAAACCACTCCGGGCGGCCGCGCACTGAAGTTCTGGTCCAGCGTGCGGCTTGATGTTCGCCGCGTGGACAGCCTGAAACAGGGCACCGATGTGGTGGGCAACCGCGTAAGGGTAAAAGTTGTTAAGAACAAAGTGGCCCCACCCTTCCGCCAGGTTGAATTTGACATCATGTTCGGCAAGGGCATCAGCAAAATCGGCGGAGTTCTTGATATGGCCGTAGAAAAAGATGTCATCACAAAGAGCGGCACATGGTTCACTTATGGTGAAATCCGCATCGGCCAAGGACGCGAAAACGCGCGCAACTTCCTCGCGGAACATCCTGATGTGTTTAACGAGATTGATCAAAAGACACGCGCAATCATGAACGGAACACCTGTAGAAGGCGCCGTCAGTCAAGATGATGAGGAGCCGGAAGACGAGTAAGATATCTTTTCCGTAATCTGCAGAAGAGGGGTATATCGATGTGATATACCCCTTTTTGATGCGAAGTCTACTTGCCTTGAAGCAGTAGAACGGGTCCTATCAGACCGCCAGGTTTGTGTGATCCATAACTGTTGTTGATCAGGTTAGCCACGCGAACCTCAATGGTGTTAACACCAGGTTTCAGCAGCCCGCTGACATCAAACCGATATGGCCCCCACAAGCGCATACCAGCAGCTTTGCCATTCACTTTAACTTCAGCCGCGTAATAAACGCTGCCGAGATCGATCATGCAGTGCTGCGGAACACTTGCCACGGTAATCTGCTTAGTGTAGTTGAGCCGGCCGCTAAATGAAGCCATACCCCAGTCATTCCAGTTTCCTAATGGACGGCTGTCTCCAGATGCCATCAGCGCTTTGTCGACCGGGTTCTCGTGCTCCAGCGGAGGCTGATCGTTAGGATCAAACTGCACTAACCAGTCACCGTCTATGTCCATCAGCTTCGTATAGTCAAGCGGCTTTGGAGCATTGGTTAAGGGCTGCTTAGTGGCATCAAACACCACATACACGGCTTGGTTAGCATCGAATGTCATCTCAGCGCTGCTGCCTTTACTGTCTTGTGTGCTGTTCAATGCGGTGGTTTTGCCTGTCTCCACATCCCATATGCTCGCAGCCCCCTTGGCGCCTGCGAAAGCGGCAGTCACCTTACGTGCACCGCCGTTATTAGCCACAAAATAGAAGTCCTTACCATCTATCTTGCGGTGATGCTGCAGCAAGACCTTGCCATCGGTAGTGGTTACAGCCGGGTGTAGTCCTGGCATATTGGCGTTGATAGCGCCTTGGATGTCACCGTTAAGCGCATGATATCCAGGCAGCGCACTGAGTTGCTGGCACATCGCCGTCATTTTCGCGTCACGCAGTCCATTCTCAGTGCTGCCATTAGGTAACTCGGCCATGGCGTACACATGCCCGCCAGCTTTCACAAAGCTCAGCAGTTGCTGCATCACCTTCAACGGCAT
>CAZFLA010000011.1:0-44038 GCA_964519405.1 uncultured bacterium | reverse complement strand
CGGCGCTGCCGCTACCCGCGAGGAAGCCGCTCTCATCACCTTCAACGGCATCACATCCAGCGGAGGCAATACCACGGCGTTGACTCGGAAGTTGCCCATCGTCAACTGAGATCCTTGCAGCTTCAGCTTTGCCACTACAGGGCTATCAGCTACCAGGAACTGCACACCAGCCCGAGCCATGTGGTCGAGTATCTGGCTGTATTCTGCATTGATCTTATTCATGCGCTTGTTTTCGGCTCGGGTATCAGGCATCGCCCAGTATTCGGCAGGTGATGGGTTGTTGTTAGTGTCGAACACATTGCTGTCGGTATTCGCCCATATGGACTCGATTGGGTAATACACGACCGCCGAGATCACTTGCTGTCCATGGCTATTCACCCAGCAAGAGCGCCGCACCATATCCGTCCATAGATGCATCCATGGGTAGAAGGGGTTGATGTCGCTCCAGTCGGGTGTCCACGGGTTCCCATCCATTTTGGGATACATAAATACGCCATGAGGGATAACATGACTGGCACCCCAAGCAAACATGCTATTTGTGGCTTGCTTCACGATGTCTGGCTGATAGGGCTCCCAGCTCGCGGCGCCAAAGAACTCCGACATAAATCGGCGTCCTTCCCACTCGGCGACGCTGTGGGCTTCCATGAAGTCGTGCGGGTTCATCGCGTTAAGCTGCAAGTTATCCTGCCCAGGCATACTGAAGGCACGCTGCATCTTCATGTTGCTGCCTGACCATCGCGCAACAGCCTGCAGGCTTTCTTCCCAGAAGTGACCTGTGACATACATATTGTATTTTTGATGCCAGTCGCTAAGATACTTGAATGTCCCAGCATATAGATCGGTCATGACATCAAACCAACGATAGCGAATGACCGCACTGCGTCCTTCGGTGTCGCCGTCCACAAGTAGTGGAAGCTGCTTGCTGATGTCGGTATTAAACCGGCGCGTGTAGTCTTTTTCTAGATCGGTGCTCCAAGCCAGACCTGAACCGTAGTCGCCTTCGTTATCTGCAAAGTCTCCGGGAATTGTTTTACCCATGAGAGCCGCATAACGCTGTGCGTATGGTTCGAGGCCGATTTTGGAAAACTTCGGACCCAACTGTTTGTCGAGGTAGTTAACCATATTTTGGGTTGATTTGTAAAACAGGTAGACACGCCAGTCACCGGTTTTTGGTGCCGTCCACTTGCTGCCCATCGTCAGCGCCACAATGCCCTTGCTGGAAATTCCGCGCGGCTTGTGCTGACCCATCGCGGTGGCCTCTTTACCTAGTCCCCACGGACCGGTATCAGATGGACCAATCACGCGCGCAGCACTCTTCGGACCCTCTTTTGATTCTGAGGCTGTCCATGTGCCATCTGTTTGGATGATTGTTGATGTGCCATCGGCATGCGTAAAGCGGAGTGCACCAACGAAACCCGCAGCTAAGTCCAGATTTGTGGCCTCAACCATGATATCTATCGGTTGATTCGCATCATACTTGGTCATCGCAGTGGTTGATGATGGTGACGCCCAGTTCTTGCCTTCCAAAATCTGCTTGCCATTGATGAACAGCACAAAGCTATTATCGCAACTACCGATCGCAGTAACATCGGTAGCCGGTTTGGATAGCTGCACCGTTCGATACAGATATATCACGGAGTTATCACGTTGATTGGTGTGCCAAATCCAGTGACCTAATGGAGGTGTTGGACGAACATCAGTGACTTCGTCGGGTGCTAGTGTCTTGCTGAGGCGTGCCGCCACTGCCGAATAGCACTGAGGAATTTGAACGGTCTGTCCGCCTTTAATGTCCATTGTGCGCCAAACCAACGACTGTGCCTTCAGTTCAGGATACTGCTTGATGACGCGGCCATGGGCTTGCAGACAGGGCCACATATACTCGTCAACATAACCGAGGTATCCGCCCGCTTTTTGGGTCAAATTGACGGCTGCTCCAAATTCCCGCCACCACTCAGGTCCCAGCCATTGCTCATCTGGTAAACCCGGGCCGCCTTGAATACTGACGCGTCCGTGGGCATATCCTGGGTTCATCCCCTGAGATAACATCATATCGGCTTGTTTGGCTGCCTTACCCTGTTCGAGGGGTTCGTCCCAGAACCAGAAAGCGTAAGGCGCATAATACATGTCAGGGTTGGCGAACTGCTTCTGCAGTTCGGTGTAAGTGATCGGTTGTATGGCACCTGCTTTTGCAGTAGTCTTCGACGCAATACGCGCCGGCTGAGCCGATAACGCGGCACTCATGACAAAAAGACTACCGACAAGGCACCATTTGGTGTCTATCATGAATTACCAGTCCCCCTCAACTATGTGGCAGAACACATATATTTGTATCATTGTATCAACTCTATGCAGCAGCCGCGTGCTAAAATGGTTCGGTATTTTATTGATATAGATAGATAGCTGAGCCACATGTGAAATGGCTATGATGCCGACAGCTCCCGCACAGCACGGTTTATCAACAGTGGCCGGCGTCGCAGCACTGCAACCAGAATGTGAATGCTATTAACACTTTTCTCAGATGAAGTATGTATAAAAACACGAAAGCCGGCCGCAGAACGCGGCCGGCCTTAAGTAACTAGACGAAACTAGTTGGTGCAAGGAGATGGGAATGCCCATCCGTCTGGTTTAGCACGGAAGTTCCACAGCTCGAAGTTGCACATAAGAGCTTTGATCTTCTTGAAGCCAGCGTGACCATCAACATAGGTGATGTTGACGCCATCGTTGTGGCGCTGGGTCATCTCTTCGCCCAAAACACCGCGAAGGATCAGCTTGCCACCATCGGTGCGGGTGTTTGCCCAACCGTTGTGTGCAGCATTCCAGTGGTTCCAGAACCAACCGATGGTGGTGTTACCCTCTAGGATAACAATCGTCTGAGTTGGGTTCTCTGCCTGGCTCTGGGTTACAGGATATACGTAATCTGGAGCGCCAGCAACGGTGTTTGTGCCCTCTGGGAAATGCCAGTTGTGGCACATATTCATATGGTAGGTTGTCATTCCCACATTGTTTGGGCCCATGCCGCCATCAGCATACTGCTTGATGGTGTTAGGATCGGTGACCTTGTTAGGCATCGATGGACAAGCGAAAATGTTGCGTGATTTGGTGAAAGGAAGGATCTTGTCTGCCCATACCTGTCGATCAAGCCTGCCGTCCTGGTTAACGTCAGATTCGTCGTCGTAGACAGCAGGGAATCCGCCGTCGTTGTCGTCACAATACATGTTTGTTGCGAGACCCATCTGCTTGATGTTGCTTAAGCACTGTGTCTGTTTTGCTTTTTCGCGAGCTTGCGCGAAAACAGGGAACAGAATTGCAGCCAAAATCGCAATGATTGCGATGACGACTAGCAGTTCAATCAAGGTGAAACCGTTACGCTTCATTCGTAATCTCCAACAATGATTTTAGGTAGTAGAGTAGAAGTAGTTTGTTAGGTATTACTGCCTATACAACCAATTATGGCTTGTTTTTTGCAGGAAGTTCAATACATAAATGGATAACAGAAATGAATATTTGTGTAAATTACTGTCCATATTCATTAGGTGTTGCAAACTATAAGGTAACAGTACAGTTTATGTTTGCCGATACAATTCTTTTGGTGCCTAGTGCTCGATCTCGCCCGGCTACCAAACTGGCTGCATAAACAGCATGAAAACCATATAGTTTTTACCTATCGCTGTTTCATCCTTTGTCTGTATCTGAACCGACCGCATAATCGGCCACATTTATATGACACCCACAACCTCGAAATCTGTTCCTTATTCGGCCCGATTCACATAATACTCAGCCAAAAAGAACATCATCAGCGCATATCAATAGATCGAAATAGCGCAGATAAGGTTGGGTATCATTACTGCAGTAGATACCGAACTCCGTTTGTACGTTGCCAAAGTCATGCGCCCAGTCCAGTGTCCGAGATATGTGCTGAATGAAGAGGCTGGATGAGAAAAATGCATATGACACCGCTACGTGAGTGTAGACGTGTAAAAACCAAACATGGTTCAATGACATACCAGGATTTTTAGGCACAGGGGACCAGCTCTGCGCTAACCTTCATACTGACCGTTTGGCAGCAGTATGGGCATTTCATCTATTTTGCGGGCAATATCACTTTCTGATGCTTTCCAACCTTGAAAACCTCGGACAAATCATGTATTAACAATCCATGGCGATGAAGAATAACATGCGCTCGCTCATTGGTTGGTTCTGCCATACTCCCATATAGCCGAGGTTCTGTAAACTGCCACCGCTTTGATATGTCTATCGATCATGAATGTCATCATATACCAAGAAGGGAAGAGATCGACATGAACCTGCTTATATCACTTTTCTGCACGGCATTACTTGTGACAGTCCCCCTATATGCAGCCGCGAAACCGCTTGAAGATGGCCGACAAACAGGCAAGATCGTGGATGTGCCCAACAGAGGCAATGAGAAGGTGCTGCTGGCGGCCGCGCAAGTGCTGCACGATGATACGCCGATTATGGACAAACTGATTGCTAATATCGACCGCGCAGGTAAGGAAGGCGCTCAACTCATCGCTTTACCTGAGTATGTCATCGGCCCAGAGACGCTGAAGCCTCTCTCACCAAACATGCAGAAACTTGCCGATGCGGCGATCCGCAACAATATCTATGTGGTCGTTGGTGTGTGGCAAGACCTGAAACCCGGTGGATTAGTCCGCAGAGAGAAAGATGCTTTTACCAATACAGCTGTGATACTGGGGCGTGATGGCAAGGTAGTGGGCACATACAGCAAAACACACCGAGCGACTGGTGATCAGCCATACTTCTGGCCCCCAAAAGAGGACGAACCGGAGCACCTTATGAAAGCGGGTGACGGATATCCCACTTTCCAGCTCGATTTTGCCAAAGTTGGTATTATGATCTGCTATGATGGCTATTTCCCCGAAAGCTCTCAGTGCTTATCGCTGAATGGAGCGGAAATCATCATATGGATCAACTGCCGCGGCGGGGTCATTGAAGACTACCTGCTGAAGTCCGATATGTTCCGCTGCGCCGTGGATATGGTCGCTACCAACAGCGGTATCGGCGCAGGAGCCACAATTGGCGCATACCCCACCCAGTTTGTTGCTCGAACCGAGCAGACTGGTGACCAATACGTCAGCGGTGTGGTCGATCTGCACCATCTCAGACTGTATAGAGCCAACAGCAGGATGTATCACCAACGACGGCCAGGTCTATACAAACCAATAGTTGAGGAACATAAAACCTGGTAGGGCGAGTCTGAATAAGTGCAGATCACTCGTCGCACAGACCAAACAACATATCGTAGATACTGCTGACATCGTGATATGAAGTGAGGTAGATGCCGGGAACCAAAGATTTCCGACACGCTATCCCTGGTAATATCATCTTCACCCTTTAAGCGTGCAGAAGGATGAAATCCGGTGGTATTTACGGTGTCACAACGCGATCAGATGAAATATTCTAGTAAATAGGTGTAAACTAAAGCAGATTGGGATATAATCCGCTTTAGTTGGATAATATCGCTCGTAATGTCGTAACAGCCGGAGAATAGCTGATGCAGAAGAAATCGAACCCGTTTGACTTAGTGAACATCATCTCAGTGGTGGTGGGCACGCTTACAATTGTAGGCTTCATTTTCTGGGGGCAGAAGCGACTCGATGCAGTGTCTGCTCCGGCAGCAGGTGAAACCGCAGCGTCAACTACCGGTGCCCCTGGCGTAACCCCAGGTGCTGGCGGAACTACGGCCCCAGCAGTTACTGGGCCATCAAGCCTAGGCGGCTCTGTCCCTTCACCAACAGGCCCAAGCAGCCTGGGCGGTTCGGTGCCTACACCTGGCGGAGCTCCTGCTAGCAGCGGGATGACTGCTCCAGGCGGCGGCAGCATGACAGGCCCAGGTATGGGTGGATCAGCACCGATGATCCCTAAACACTAGTTGACTTCCCCATTGTTGATGGCTTCATCAACCAGATAGCTATAAGCCGACCACGGTTATGATCTTCCGTGGTCGGTTTTTTATTGCTGTGGCATCTTCTGCTTATTGCTCAAGCGTTATGTGGAACCTCTCGCCAAACCGTCCGCGAGATTGTATCTCAAAACCAAGCGTAAGTTCGGCGCTCTGTGCATGCTGTGGGCTTGATATTACATAGGAATATGTGCCCGACTGCTGCTTGCCAAGGCTTGTTGATATGGGGCAGCGCATTGTGCTGTCTGCAGACTCTGCGGTGATGAATACCTGCCCTAGTTGATTGCGCTGAGCACAGCTCAGCAGTTTTGCTTCACCTAGGTTTGTGATACTCAGCTTCGCCTTAACCGACTGCCCCGCTTTCACTTTAACTCGGCCGCCCTTTTTCACTTCAGTCCATTTGCCGTCTGCTGCCAATATCTGCACCGTGTCAATCGCCGCATCGACGTATTTCAACGGGTTGCTGCCGTTATATGGCGTGTTGCCAACTGCGATAAGCGGACATGTGGCCGTGTTGGTGGATGTGCCAGCAGTCCTCAGGCCGACGCTCTTTCCTGCCTCAATCGCCTGCCAAAAGGCTGGTCCTACCTCATCATAGATGCCTTTCACACCGTCAGGATGTTTGTCGCGATCTATTGTGATCCATACATCGGTGGCTTTGCGGCTCTGTGCAGCCAGATATTTCCGACCAAGTTCCTTGATGACCTTCGTGGAGCCACGGTCAGAACCATCGGGGTTGATAATCCCATAGTCACTGTTTTCGCCATACCGGTATCCTCCCGGATACCACCAGTACATGATGCCGCTGCATCCGCTTGATGTTATCATGCGGTAAAGATGGGTGTAGAGCTCCGCTTGAAACTTCATTTGATCGGCTGATGCTGCCATCTGAGCGGCATCCCATACACTCACTCCACCTTCCGCCCACATCATCGGCTTATCTGCCGCAGCCCAACGCGCATATTCATACTGAAACCAGCCTGGCTTCACATTCTGCCAGTTGCCGATGCGTCCATACGCCTCGGGTGCCAAAAAATCCACAGCCGCGGCTAGATATGGGAAGTCATATGTAATGCGGCCCTCCCAACTGTAAGTGGGGTTCGCGGCATCACTCATCCGAAAACTCACGAGGTGATTAGGGTCCATACTGCGCACAAGCCTTCGTGCGGAGCTATATCGCTTATACAGCACCGTATCTAGAAAGCGGCGGTATGCGGCAGTCATACGTCGCCAAGCGCCAGGATCAACATCGACTTCAAATGGAGCTGGATTTGTGATGCTGCCGTCGGCACGCCGCGGAATTGGGTATTGCCAGTCTTGTTCCGCGTTCTTGATGCTGCCGTAGCGCTCTATCACCCACTCTTCCCATTCGCGGTCGAATATTACCCGCTCCTCGCGGCTGCCAAACGAAGGCTCCCATGCCAGGTCGTAAGCAAACACCGCATCATTTTCCCATAATCGGTAATAGCGGATGATGGAGCTGATATCTTTCCACTGGAAGTCAATCGGCGTGCCTGGCCGCAGGGATAGGTTCGCTTTCATGCCATGCAGTTGGATGCGCCGCAGCAGGTCAAGCAGATTCTGGTCTTTCGCGCTCTGAGCGTAGCAAAACACGCTGACAGCATTCATACCCATCCGCTGGATGCGGTTGAGGTCGCGTTCTACCACGATGGGATCATAAGACTTTGCCCCCAGCCAATATTCAAAGTAAGCGCCGTCTTCGGTTGCTACGCCGGAGCTAGGCATGTAGTTGACGCCGTTAGCCCGCCATCGCTTGCCATTGAGGATGAACTGCCCCTCTTTGGTTGTGACGAACTGCTTTTTCGCTGATGGCCGCCATACATAGATGCTGTTGGAGAGCTGATCAATCACCTGACCATGCTGAAGCAGCTCGGTTCGAACGGTATACCCAGTTGCGGGCCAGACTTTGGGTAACCATTCCGAAAGCTTCTTGAGCTGTCCACCGGCTGCAATGTTGGCTTTCCATTCGTGTACATACACACGCTTTCCGGTTTTGGTGTCACTTACATTAACTTTCAAAGTAACCTCGGCAGCATTCCTGCTGCCTAGGTTAGCAATACGCGCTCCTAGTTTCACACTCTGATCATCAAAGTAGGTGTAGAAGTTGGATCCGCCATCCAGCAGATAGACCCCATCACGCATCTGCTTCACGGCATGAGTGAGTGCCTGGCGAACCGCTGGCAGCTTGTAGAAGTCGACATCATCGGTGCCGCATGTCAACCATGCCCCGCCGGAATAGCCGTCGGCGGTGTGTATCAGCATCGATGCTGCACATCCCGACCACTCATTGTGCTCATCAAGCATGTTGATGACGGGCATCCAACGCCACGATCGTGATTTGTCGAAGCCGTTCCCACTCGCACGCGGATGCGTGCTCTGAACGGATAGTTTACGAGATAGTTTGATGTTCGCACCCAAGACCGTTTGTAGATTCTGCGATGAGGTGTTGTAAAACTTGTAACCAGGTGCTAAGTTCTCCAAAACCGGTGTGGCTTGGGCAGACGCCGTCTCGTCAAACCCCTCAACAGTTCGTGCCGTGCCAATGGGACCTACCCAATACTCCTGCTTACCAGAGGCCTGACCGGTATGGGTATACGCCAGTCCTACAGTAACTACCTCCGCATTTTCTGGACGGAAATGGTCACCCTGTCCACCTCTGTTCGGGTTGCTCTGCCAAAAGTGGAAATCCTCTGGACGAAGCACATACCTGCGCCACTCCGTGTTTAACGGCACAGCGGCAAACCAGCGGGACCCATCTTTTTCGGTCCATTCCAGCGAGAGATGCGCAGTTCCCTTGGCGCCTTTGGCGGTGAAGACAGTCAGCTTATCACCTAGCGCAAATGGCTTAGAGAGTGCAGGGCTGATCACTGTGTCCCAGTTCAGCATTTCCGGAATGACCACATGCATCGCGCTTTGCCCTGGCCAAGGGCCGTCAGCGGTTGACTCAAAGCTGGTCTTGATCTGCAGATGCGAGCTGCTGCGGTTCCACTGGCCTACTTCCTCTTTTGTTTGACGGCACACCACATGTTCTGGCAGTATCCCCGCATATTTGCTGGAGAGCGCATCTTGCGTGGTCCATTCACCATCAAGCTGGATGTAACGCCGCTGCCACATCGGCGCGTTCATAGCCATGATGCTGCCACCTGATTTCAAGAACGCTTGGATAGCGCTGATACTTGCCATCGGTAAATCCGCTGCGTTGGGCAGCACCAACAGATCGAAGTTTTTTCGCGAAACAACACCCGCATCACAAAGAGAAGCAGAGTCGATGACCATGAGCTTATACCCTGCCTCAGTGACTATCACTGAGGCGGCCTTTGCTAGCTCCTCGGAATCACCCGGCAGATGCGTGCGCACAAGCGCCGCATTAGGGGCGGCATTTGTGCTGCTGACCATCAAAACCATTAAGGCTGCTGCAGACAATAACTGTTTCCAAAGCATTCGAGCCTACCTCACTATGTGCTATTCATATATAAATGCAGTCGGATTTTGCACAACCACGACATCAACGCAATTGGCTCACCTGTATACTTTATGGTTGGAAGCACATTTTTCCTTTACACCTCGCTAGGCTGTACAATAAACATAGAAAGTGAAAGGACATAAACACATGAGCTTCCTATCTCAGCGCGCGCGCGAATTAACACCCTACACTGCTGGTGAACAGCCCAAAAATGCGGAATTCATCAAGCTAAATACCAATGAGAATCCATATCCCCCTTCGCCAGCCGTTTACGAGGCCATCCGTCACTCTTCGTCCACCCTACCGTTATATCCCGATGCCAACGCCTCAGAGCTCCGCGAGGCCATTGCCCGCGTTGAGGGGCTTGATGCAGATTGTGTGTTTTGCGGAAATGGCAGCGATGAAGTGCTGTCGTTTGTGTTCTATGCCTTTTTTGATGACAAACAGCCTTTGCTTTTCCCAGACATCACATACAGCTTCTATCCTGTGTATTCCAAGTTTTATGGGATACCCACGGAAATCATTCCGCTGAATGATAAGTTTGAGATCAACACAGCAGACTACCTCAAACCCGCTGGTGGTGTGATTTTCGCCAACCCCAATGCGCCAACCGGCATTTACATGGACAAAACCGAGATCATCAAGCTGCTGAAATACCACTCAGAGCATGTTGTGGTTGTAGATGAAGCCTACATCGCCTTCGGCGGTGAAAGCATGGCGCCGCTCACCAAACAGTATCCAAACCTGCTTATCGTGCGTACACTCAGCAAGTCGCATGCCTTGGCAGGTCTGCGCGTTGGCTACGCTTTAGGTCAGCCTGAGCTGATAGAGGGGCTAAAGCGGGTGAAAGACTCGTTTAACTCCTACCCCGTTGACCGTCTGGCGATTTCGGCCGCCGCAGCAGCCGTCAACGATCAGGATTACTACGAGCAGGTCGATGCAAAAATAGCAGCCACTCGCGATCGGTTCAGTGCAGCTTTGGCCAGCATGGATTTCACCGTACTGCCGTCAAAGTCGAACTTCGTGTTTGCATCACCAAAGCAGATGTCCGCCAACGATTTGTTTATCAAACTCCGCGAACACGGCGTGCTTGTGCGGCATTTCTCCGCGCCTCGAGTAGATGCCTTCCTGCGTATCAGCATGGGCACCGATGAACAGATGGATAGAGTCGTGGAGATCATCAAACAGCTAGTCAGTTAGCTCTGATCAGCTTACTGCGTTGTTTTAAAGCGATGCCTTGACAACTTCAAGCTCATTAGTATAGTGAAATTAGGGCACTAAGATTTTACTTTTGGGAGATTGAAGTTCATGGGCATCGCCGACCTTAAGCACTCCACACAACGAGCCATCGTACCAAAACTGGATATTTCAGCATCAGATACTGAAAACAGCTCATTTTCTGCGCTGCCAAAACAGATACGGCTCAGCAAGCGAACCCACGAACTCACCATGAAGGCCATCAGCGGCGAATGGGGCCGCGAGATGAAATCGCTGGGTTTCGGGCTTCATGAAGCCATGGACACCTCAAATATGAGCGAACCCATGAAGTATGCACACAGCGTACGCCTTATCTCCCAACAAGCCCCGCTGCGTTACGAACCTGGTATGAAGCTCATCGGCAGTGCCACCGTGTATGAAGCGTCGCTGCACATGATACCCGTCTACAATAACCCCAGTCTTAGCCACACCACCATTGGATTTGAGCAAGCTTTACAAACAGGCATGGCTGGTATTCGCACTAAACTTACCAACCGGTTAGCCGACGGCGACCTGCGCGAAGATCAGCGAGAATATCTTGAAGCTATGAAAATCTGCCTGGAGTCATACGATGTCTGGCATCAGCGAAATCTGGAACTCGCAGAACAACAAGGACTTACCGACATCGCGTCGGCCATGCGACGTGTTCCCGAACTGCCACCGACAAGTTTCTTCGAAGCCATCTTGGCCTTGCGGCTGATGTGGACATGGACCCGTTTATGCGGCAACTGGAGCGCCATCGGCCGGTTCGATAAGATGCTTGGCCCCTTGCTGGAGCAAGACTTGGCTTCCGGCAAAATCACCCTAGATGAAGCGCGTGAACTAGTGGCGCACTTCTGGCTGATGGGGGCGGAATGGACTCGCAATGAGCCAGGCGACAGCGGCGATGCACAGTTCTACCAAAACATCGTGTTGTCGGGCATCGATGAGCAAGGCCGCGACATCACCAACACGGTTACTTATCTTGTTCTAGACGTGGTAGAGGAGCTTCGCCTTGCCGACTTCCCTGTGGCGCTGCGCCTCAGCAAAGACAGTCCCGAAAAGCTGATCCGCCGCATGGCTGAAGTTCAGCGGCTTGGCGGCGGAATCATCGCCTGCTACAACGAGCCCATCGTGCTGGAAGCGCTGGACCGGCTGGGTTTCCCGGAAGAAGACGCGAGAAACTTCGCGAACGACGGCTGCTGGGAGGTGCTCATCCCTGGCAAAACGACCTTCGGGTATGCGCCATTCGATCTGCTGCAGTTGCTGCAGGAAGTTATCGGCGTGGTTCATACCGATCAACCTGCACCGCAGTATGATAACTTCAATCAGCTCTATACGGCATTCGAGCAGCGCTTGGCTAAGCATGTGGACTTTCACAACCAAATGTGCGACACCTGGGAGACAGGCCAAGGCTTGGCGATTGTGCCCTCTTTGTTTGTGGAAGGATGCATCGAGAATGCGGCTGACTACCACAACCGCGGATCCAAATATAACGAACTCGCCTGTCATGCCGGCGGTATGGCCGATGTGGCCAATAGTTTAACGGCCATTAAACAAGCCGTATTCGATTCCCAGCTTATTAGCTGGGATGAGATGGTTCAAGTGATGCGTGATGACTGGATGAATGCCGAAAGCCTGCGCCGATTTATCGCCAGCCGCGTGCCTTCATACGGCAACGACGATGAGCAGGCCGACGACATGATGCTGAAGGTCTTCAACAGCTTCACAACATTGGTTGGCGAAACCAAATTCCGCAAAGGAGTGTTCCGCCCTGCAGGCATCAGCACCTTTGGGCGCGAGATTGAGTGGAGTCCAAACCGCAAAGCCACCGCAGACGGGCACCATGCGGGCGACATCCTGGCCACCAACTTCTCGCCCTCACCGGGCAGCGAGAAGCACGGTCCCACCGCCGCCCTTAACAGCTACTGCAAAATGGACTTCACCAAGCTGCCTGGGATCGGGCCGTTTGAGCTGAAAGTTCTGCCCGCCAGTGTGGTTGGCGAAAAAGGGATAGATACGATGGTCAGCTTGATCAAGGCCTTCCTTGATATGGGCGGTTGTTTCCTACACATTGATGTGGTGGATTCCTCTGTGCTGATAGATGCCCAGCGTCACCCTGAGAAATACCCGAACCTCGCGGTGCGGATATCAGGTTGGAGCGCTCGATTTGCCACCCTCAACAAGCAGTGGCAGGATATGATTATCAACCGAACCCAGCAAGTATTGTAGTCGGCAAGACGAAAAGACATATCCGCTGGCTATTCCAGCGGATTGTCTATTTACCAAGAGGCGGTTCGTATCTTTCTGTGTAGCCAATCAATGTCCCATCGTGGTTGCGCACAGCTCGCATATACACCCGATGCTTCGCGTTATCCGAGATAATTCGTTCCTCCTCACCGTTGCGCATCGCTTCAAATATCTCTATGATAGTTTCTATCGACCGTGTGCTGTGGCAGTCCAACAACGACTTGCCGATGAGCTCGTAACCCCATTTACGTCCGTAGTTCGCAACAGCAGCTTTATTCATATAGCGGATGATATGCTCCGTATCGGCGAACACCACGGGATCTTTCATGCTATCCAGCAGATATCCATAAGTTTCCACATCAATCATATGCTCTTCCCCCAGTTTCATGATACTAAGCATTCAACCATGGTGATTCAGCAACTCAGCTAGGCTGTAGCCCGCACAGCGAAGGCACGCGACGGATTGACCTGTGTCAGCCAGTGCACTTCGGTTTTCGACAACCCCGCCTTAACAAGCTCAGGGACAAATACCTCAGTCAAAGTGGTAAATGGCCTCCACGAACCGCCGTTGGGTTCGCCAACCGCATACCAACCTGCGTCGTGGCTGATAAGCACTCGACGCAGCATTCCACACTTGCGCATATGCAATATCAGTTTAAGGTGTTGATCAACACTATCGGGGCTCAGACCATCAAACTCCACCCAGCAGCCTAACCTGGCTATATACTCCAGATGGTCAAGGTCGGTTTCTGCATTGGCATGCACCCACACCAAAGCAGATGGGTGTACGCCATGCTGACGGAGGATTGCTATCTGCTTCTCGATGGCGGCACCTCCGCCGGTATGGCTGGCGATTGTTAATCCCGTGGCTAAATGCGCCTTTGCTGCGGCATGCACCAACTTGGCATCCATTTCGCCAAGTTCTGGATTTACCCCTATCTTGATGAACCCAGGCTTTATCGAACTACCCTCAATTCCGTTGCGGTGCTCAGATATCCACCGATTAGCCAAAGCGTCGGCAGAGGCATCATACGCCCACTTAGGGATGTATTTGTAATTCGAGGCAGCATACATGCCAGTCGGTACCACGATCTGCACTCCGCTGTCGATACTCAGCCGATGCATCAACTGCACATCTCGCCCGAGATACTCAACCGTGCACTCCATGATGCAGCTCACGCCGCTAAGTCTAGCCTTTATGAGCTGCGGCAATGCAATATCCATCACCGCATTGGCATCATAACGCGAGGGGCTCGCCACTTCGGCACCGCCGAAGTCAACGAGAATGTGCTCGTGAGGCAGAATCAACTTCATGTTAGATGCGGCTCGTTGTCCGCTCGTTGTGACCAGGTATGGTAATGTCATGACAACCTCCATGAATATCGTAACGAAGTTACATTGCAATGATGTATGATCATACACAGAAGTGATACATCCTGGTAAAAATACCAGTTTTTTACTAATCCCTTTATTTTTATGGCAAAAGCAAAGTACACTTAGAATACCCATATTATTGAGGTATTCATATGGCTAATTATGCCAACTACTTATCCAGTGTCATCGAGATGATGGTTTTGAAGATGCTTTCCGAAAAGAGCATGTATGGCTACCAAATCATCAAGCATGTCAAAGAACGAACTGCAGGGCAATTTACGTGGAAAGAGGGCAGCCTTTATCCCGTACTGCACAAGCTCGAGAGCGATGGACATCTCTTCTGTGAGTGGATTGACGTTGACGGGCGAAACCGTCCTCGTCGGTATTACAGCATCACAGATGAGGGACTTGCCAGCCTAGCCTCACGGCTTCAAGACTGGCGAAGCTACATCACCAACGTCAATTCGGTGTTATCTGTATAACCGAAGAGACAAGCACCGTTGTAAGCCGGCGTTTTTATTTTTCCGCCGGCTTACAGTAAATCCTCCACCTTTCAATCTCTGTTGCGTCTGCCCAAATACCGCCCTTCACCACTTCCAGCCTCAGGTATCGCGCTGTTACAGTAGGTAACTGGTCTACATCATCGAAATTGGTGTGTCCCACTTTGTTGACTTCTAGAAGCGGCTTCCATGTTTGCCCATCATCTGAGACTAAATAGCGGTATATCTGCGGTGTGTAGACATCACCGAAGTAACTCGCGCACCGCAGAGCACTGGTGTTAAAGCGCTGAGGGGTTTTCCATGCATACTGCACCCAGCGCACTTTGTCATCCCACTTTAATGTGTAACTACCTGCGGCCGCGCCGTTAATGGGTTTTGTTTCATTACTGCGCACAGAACCCGAGGGCACAGCGTCTATGGCGATATCCAGCGTATTCAGCTCAGGAAGCACAGCCACATCACGCAGCAGTTTGTTGCGGTAGAGCTTCATTACCACGCGAAACCGACCGTCCGAGCTGATGTCAGCTAGGCTGAAACCTGAACTGTTCGCATGGAAGGGCTTTGACTCGGCAACCGCTCCATCGGGTTTGATGAGTGACAACACCAACTCATCACCTGATGCCAACTTGGGTGACGTCAGCCACATATGCTCGCCGTCTCGACGGAATCTGATGATCTGCGGAAAAGAGGCGATCACAGCCACATCATGGGGGGCTATCTGCGTCACCGCCCGATCTCCACTGTGCGACGCATCAATCTGCAGATTGATGTTGTTCAGCAGGTCAACCCAGTGTTCGCCATTGGCTTTGGGCAGCACCAAAAGCTGACCAGACACCAGGTAGTCATTACCATTCCACAAGGTGTAGATCCGCTTATTAGATGCGGTAAAGCGGTTGCAGTATACCCTGTTGACCATTGTTGATACCAAAGGTGTCGGATGCAGATCAGAGAACGCATCGCGGTTTTCCTTGAGGATGGTATGGCTTCTATTCAGCCAGCTCTGTGAATCGAGTGGGGCTAGACCCGATGACATGCTTCCTGTGCCGTTAAACAGACACATTTTAAGCTGAAGCTCTTGTTCTGCAGGTGTGCCGTCTGGGATGTCGGCGAATTTGAAATCAGGGTAGACAAACCGCATGAAATGCACAGGGATCCGATATGCCGCAGGATTGCTCTTGAGCTGCACACACGTGTAATCCTCAACCCCATCTAGATAGGGCAGCAGACAGTCGACTGCTGGGCCTTCGGTATACATGGTGATGCTGGGGTTTACTTTGTCCAACCCTCCCCGCACAACGCGCAGCAGATCGCGCACACCCTCCATGGCACCATCAGGTTGATATCGCCCTGGATGATGAGCGGGGTTATCGGAATGACTTTTGTCGCCGGTGCCCCATCCAAGCTCGTCCAGATAAATAGAGTCTAGTTTAAGCTCACGCGCCAGACGACTGGTTTCACCTTCAAGCCACCTATGCCATTCTGGTTGACACAGCCACATGCACTGGTTGGCAAATGCAGTTTGATACTGTTCCCCCTGCATCTGCCCCCACTCGGTGCCGTGGTCTTTCCAAACCTGTGAGTCCTTTGAGGCGATGTAGCCTTCCACATAATGGTTGGCGGCGATGCCTCGCTTTTTGCACTCGGCAACAAATCGCTGAAGCTCCGCCAAACTCCAGTCATCGCGATTACCGTATTCGCCCAGTAGTCGCTTGTTTTGCACCATAAACTGCATATAGTCGGGATAAGGGTGTTTGTCTATTTCCGCTAACGCCGCATCGCAGTTCGGCTGCGAGAACAGATCAAACGAGGTATGCGCGAAACTAAGCGCTGCCCCGCGGCGGTGTTCCGGATACCAACCATTCGTCCAGCTTCGGTAGCTGGAGAGCGCGGTTCGCCAATCTCCCGCGCCAATGCCAACAGCCACATCGGGCACTCTGTAGGGCTTATTCGGCTGAAGCGCGATGCGTGTCCAGTTCACAGCCATGCTGATGCCATCATCGGCTTTAAAGCCCTTCGCGAATGCAAACCCATAGTCATCACGCAAGTTGAGTGGAGTTACGCCTTTTTGGCGCTTCTCAAGCTCGTAGGTTTTCCGCATCATGTTCGTATCGTGAGTAACCATATAGACCACGCCAGGCTGCCATCGAGCAGCCCCAGACGGGTTATACGCACACATCGCCTGCATCCTGGCGTACTGACCATAGGTTGTTGCCAAGCGTATCGGCACATCATTCAACAGGCCGCTGTATCTCGGGTGAAAGTAAAACGCATCTTTGGGATCTGGCCCCAGTTTCAGCCCATCCATCATCGGAAAGGCGAAGTCCACATCCATGTTGCGGCTGCATTTCAGCGTGCAGCTCCAGATGCTCTCCATGCTGGAGTCGGCACTGATGGTTAGTCCAACAGTCAGCTTATCTGCACCAAACTGACGCACCATAGTCCATGCAGTGATGGTTGATGACCCCTTGTGCGTGGTATCGAAATGGGTAGTGGTGAAATCCTGCGATGAAAAACTGCGATATCTGATGACCTTGCCTGCAGCATCCAGTTCACGCGCCGCTACGGAGAAAAGTGACTGAGGATTGTTCGGACGCAATATGGCTGCATTCCGCCCCATTTTGCGGTTGTCCACCAACACAATCGCCGGATGCTGTACATCGAGTTGATACCTGTAGTGGCTATTGGCGATTTCTTTATATCGCGGGGCGGCAAAACACAGTGTTGATAGTCCAACGAATAATGAACTGATGAGTATTACGAACTTAAGAAACAAGCGGTTCATGTGAGCTCCATATATTTAGCGATCATTATGATTCGATGATACACCATACCATGGAGCCCATGCGGAAGACGTGAGGTGGCTGTGCGGCACAGCCACCCTAAGCCGTTTGTTTGAGCTCTGCTTGTTGGTCGGCTGATTGTGCTTTATACACCGCCTGCCCAATCGCGTAGCAGACTGCTGATGCAGCTAAGCCCGGATACATCGGCTGGATATCCTTCCAATATGCTGGCATCTCAAGGCTGCCCATCGATACACCCCAAGCCAGCCAGACGACGGCAGTAGCTGATCCTGCTATCATAGACGCGGCAACCCAGCGATGGTCGGCCTGACCTTTCAGCCAATAGCTTCCCATCAGCGGAATGAGCAATCCCGGTATGCACACCGAACCCAGTAAATACCACAGGTTGATGACGCTCTGCACCTTCCAAGAGAGCAGAATAGCCAGTGCACTCACCACCGCGATACTCCACTTGGTATAAGTTTGCGCGGTCTGTTCGTTGCTTTGTTTACGAGCCCGCCAAACCAGGTCGCGTCCAAATGTCACAGAAGCCATGAAGGTGTAACTCACCACTGTGCTCATCACAGTCGCAAACATACCAACGAAGAACGCGCCTTTAGCACCCGCAGGAAGTATCTTTTGGGCTAGCAGAGGGTAGGCATACATCGGCTGATCGATATGCCCCAATATAGCCCGGCTGTATAAACCAGCGGATGTGGTCATGAAATCAAACAGTATCCAGAAGAGAACACTCACGAGAATGCCCTGCTGCGCGACTTTCGGGCTTTTTGCGGCCGCACAGCGTTGGTGAAAGCCGGGATCGACAAGCGTCTGCATGGCGATAAAGAACCACACCAGTGCGTATGATACGCTGTTGCCGCCTAGCCACGTTAGGTGCAGCGCAGGCAGATGGGTGCGCAGATACATCAGCCCGCCGTGCCCATGAAAGGCAAACGGCAGAATCACAAAGAAACCTGCAAACATAAAGATGAACTGCAGGATATTTACCCGAACATCGCTCAGAAATCCGCCCTTGAAGATCGTCACGACGCTCAACAAGGCGCTGACCACTAAACAAGGCAGCATGGGCCATCCAAACACGAGTTTGAATAGCACACCTGTGATCAACACATACGGCGCTGGGTTCACCAGGATGAAGGTCAGCACCGCGCCGATCATGCCGCAGCGCTCACCGAATGTCTTGCGCAGTTGGTCTGGGATGGTCACCGAGCCGCCGTCACGCACTTTAGGAGCCAGCCAAATGGCATAGATTATGGCGAATATGTAATAGGGCATGCCCATTACGGTCCAGTTACTCAGACCGTATCCATAACTCCATTCGCCCACGCCCAAAATACCACCATACCATGTGGCAACCAGCGTGGCCACAAATGCGGGCATGGTCAATGCACGTCCGGCTAGCAGATAGCCTTCCGAATCATGCTTCTTGATGTTCCGCTGTGCTAAGAGACCTACCGTAACGGCAGCAATCATGAACAAGAGAATGACAGCCACATCGGCTGCATGGAAAGTCACCATTTCGATACGTCTCCTTCGAAACCATCATGTATCACAACCACAACAAGGCATCCAGACTGGTATTCAACCGTCACATGCTGCTGTGCCGCCTCGTTGCTAACCCCCCGCGTTCCCATGGGCAGAAACTCGTCGACCAACGGATACTTCAGCCCTGAAGTCCGCACACTATCGGCGGATGGCAGCCCGAACAGCGAAAGCGTCTGACCAATTCTCAGCTCCAGCCTCAGCGGTTCAAGCGCTTGCGGGAAATAGAGCGTCTCGTTGTCGGACATACACCGGATTTTCAACTGTTTCGCCCATGAGGCCGCACACAACAGGTTGCCCAGCTCATGGTCATAGCGTCTGCCGTTCGCGCCCAGCACTGTCACGCAGGCATCAGGCCATCGCTCGCTGATGACCGTTAACGACTTCTCAAAGTCGGTGTTTTCCTGTGTGGGAACTTGCTGCAGATGTCCGCTATACTGCTGACGCAGCTCAGCCGGCAGTGAGTCGATATCCCCTACGATCAGATCGGGCTCAACGCCTGCCTCCAGCAGGTGACGAGCGCCATTATCGGCACCCACCACCTGGTCGGAGTTTTCAGCACATCTATGTATCAGCGAGCTTGATGGCGGCTGACCGTTGAGCATCAACAGAACACGCATTAGTCACACGCCCAGAAGTCGTCGCCGCTGAGCATACCTTCGGTGCTTGTGCGTGAGGCATCAAATGCGGCGGATGTTGTAATTGTCTTGGCATGCCCATCTGCGAAAATCATCGTGCCGCCCATTGGATGCCACATGCTGAAATAGTCATACGGATAATCCCCATCATACCCGTACTTTTCATATCCAGTGTAGTTTCGGCTAAAGAATGGGAATATCTCATCGCGAATTATGCGCGTTTCGGCCGGATATGCAAACTGGCTTAGGCTGACATCGGTAGCTGACCAGCCCGACCCAGAACAGACATCCGCGTTGTTTTGCGTGGATTCACCGCATACGATGGTATACGCGCAATGGCTAAAGCGATAGCTTGAACCATAGGCATCATGGTAACTTTTAGCCGTAGGTACATCGCGCTTTTGGTATGGCGTGCCAATGTCGCTGGGGCATTTGAACACATCTTTCGCCTTGCAGTATGGCTGCAGTTCCACCTCTACCCCCTTATGACCTGTCTGACCAGGAGCTGGGTTGCTGTTATAAGCATAGAATATCGGCATTACGCCGTCAAAGTCCTCTGCATACATTAGAACAGCGAGACCGATCTGTTTGCCATTAGATAAACATGCGGTTGCCTTGGCCTTTTCGCGGGCCTGTGCGAATACAGGAAAAAGGATGGCTGCCAATATCGCGATGATCGCAATAACCACTAGCAGCTCTATCAATGTGAAAGCTGAGCTTCGTTTCATGGTAATAACCTCCAGAAAGCGAAAAACACCACCACGCTCCTGAAGGAAGCGTCGGTGGTGATGTCTCAGCCATGCGACCGCCTTCCTACACCGGCATTAACCGGATCAGGTTCCAAGGGTTTTCCCAGTTGGGATCTCAGCCATATGGCTCCCCTGGCGGCTCACTCCATTGCGGGGGTGAACTTCGCTAGCTACATTATACCATTTGGTGGATATATGTGGGGTGGATATTGGGGGGCGGAGGTATTGGGCGAAATGTTGGGCACCCACAGGGGCACCCATTTACCAACGATATGTGGGTAGGGTCATGGCGGGCCGTGACCATTCATCCAAATTAGTCCTGACGGTAGGGGTTGGCCCCTGTGCCAACCCTATTAACCCGTCCACCATAACGGGCACCGCACGCGATGCCCCAACGGTTTTATTTGATGGTTAATGTCTGTGGGCGAGGCACGCCTCGCCCCTACCAACGCCTGCTCTACAGGGCGGCGAGAACCTGATCGGCGCTCATCGCAGCGGTGAACTTCACGCCAGCCAATTTGCTTGGTGTCAGCGCTTTACCAACTTCTGCGTAGAAGGCATTCTTGGCTTTGCGGTCAGCAAACTGTGCATTCGCCCAGGCGCTGTTGAAGCCCATATCGAAATAGCGGTTCATCAGGGTGTGACCCCAAATAAACTCGGCACCCTCTAGGAAGTCAGCAACATATGGAGCCAACTCAGGGGCGTTGAAGTCGTCAACAAATGGAAGACCAGCCTTATTCATCTCGGTACCAACGATGATCGGCAGATCCAAGGCGCGAGCAGCCTCAACGCATAGGCGGAGGTTCTCCACCTTAAGGGCCTTCTCTTCTGGCTTCTTGATGTTCCAATTGCGGTCTGGGATGATGTTCAATGCAACGACACCCTTCTCCACACAAAGCGACAGAAGGTTTGGCATATCAGCCTCACCGGCGTTGGTGCCGTCAAGGTAAGCCATGGTAGGCAGCGCGCCGATGGCGTTCATCATCTCAATCGCCTTCTCAACGCTTGGGAAGGTGTCGGGGCCTGGAGCAACATAGCCCACTCCGCCGAACTTCATCAGCTTGCCGCGGATCTTATCATGGAAGCTTGGCGAATTTGCGATCAGTGCCTTCGTGGCATCAGCATCCATGCCGAGAACGCCAGACCAGAAATCCACCTCTGCTTGAGCGTCAGCACCAAACACTGATTTGCTCTTCATCTCAAAAGCGGCCAGCATATGCCGTTCGGTGGCATTGCCTGCAGGGGTGATAGGTTTCACGTCGGCATCGTAGTCCAACTGCACTTTGCCCAGGCTTGCGTTGATCCGCTCCAGCATCTGCACGTTGCGGCTGCCAGCCATATCGCGGAAGGCTTGTAAAGTCGCCGCGGCTTCGGTACCGGCTTCGGGCAGCTTGGTCACACCAGTCATCATGAAATAGGCGATACCTGGCTCGTTCGGCGAGGTGATGACCTTGTCGGAGTATTCGGATATCAGCACGCGGGTCTCCATCGCCACATCGGCACGAAGATCAAGCAGCTCACATGCGGCGAGGAACTCATCGAGACCATCAAGCACGTCGAAATCGACAATACCAGATGCCATCAAGCCGTATTTTTTGGATTCCCAAGCAACACGGCTGGGGCTCCAGCCTTCGGCGTTGTAACTAAAAAAGGTGTGGAAGTGTAGGTTGACTTCGGGTTTTTCGGCTGGCAGATTGATCTCTCCAGCCTTCACGAGTGCCAGTAATTCATTCAACGCAGACTGACGTTCAGATAGGTTAAAGGAATTTAACTGTTCCTCAAGCTTCGACACTTTGCAGCAGCAGGCCATCTATATATCTCTCCTGAATAGCGTATTTATGCAATTACAGGATACTAGCTTAAAGGAGAGGCTTCAAGCGCAGAGCGTGAATGCGCTTTGGCGACACACCATGCAGGGCGCTTGACATCGCGGTGCCCGAAGTTTCAAAATGCTAGCTAGGCAGAGAACACAGGACATACCCAGGAGGGCATTAATGAACCCGGTAAAGATCGCATTGATCGGCGCAGGCAACCGTGGCCGAGGCATTTTCGGAGCATACGCGCTGCAGAACCCCACCTGTGCGCAGTTCACCGCTGTTGTTGAACCGAATGAGGCTAAGCGCAACGCCTTCGGAATGGAACATGCCATACCCGAAGCCAACCGCTACTCGGACTACCGCGAGTTCTATGCGACCCAGTGTGATGTTGATGCGGTGATCATCGCCACAGTAGAGAATGAACGGGTGAACCCAGTGATGATGGGTATGGAGCGCGGCTGCCATCTGCTGGTGGAAAAGCCGCTGGCAACCAACCGTGCCGATACCGAGCTGATATGCCATGCCGCGGCCAACTATGACAAGGTGTTTATGGTGTGCCATCAGATGCGTTACACACCGTTGTATGGCACGCTGAAGCGCCTCATCACCTCAGGGGATTACGGCGATGTGGTGTCAGTAGAGCACAGCGAAAATCTGGCGTATCACCATATGGCGCACTCGTTCGTCAGAGGATTCTTCAACTCTTCTAAACTCACACCCATGATTCTGGCCAAAAGCTGCCACGATATGGATCTGCTGCGCTGGCTAGCCGACAGTCGTCCCTTACGGATAGCCTCATTTGGGCAGCTCAGCTACTTCAAACCTCAAAATGCACCAAAGGGTGCGCCTGCCTTTTGTCTAGATGGCTGCGCGGCTGATAGTGAATGCCCCTACTCTGCCCAGAAGATATACCTCGCCGAGGACACCGATCCGGCTTACATCCGGCAGATGGGATCACCAGAAACCAAACAAGAGCTATTGACACTGCTGAAAACCAACCAGTTTGGTCGCTGCGTATACCACTGCGACAATGATGTGGTGGACCACCAGTCGGTTTGCATCGAGTTCCAGAACGGTGTGACCGCCTCCTTCATGATGACCGGCCACAACGGTGTAGAACGACGCCTCACCAAGCTCAGCATGACCAACGGCGAACTTCAGCTTGATGCCCGTGCAGGTAGCATCGACGCCTGGAGGTTCCATCCATATAGCAAGCAGACATTCACTCCATCAGCCTCAGATTCCACCCATCTAGGCGGAGATACAGCCATTATGGATGGTTTCACACAGGCCATACTCTCAGGAAACTTTAAGAATGTGCTGACACCGGTTGGAATGTCGCTGGACAGCCACCTGATAGCTTTTGCCGCAGAGGAGTCACGGTTAACGCACAAAGTGGTGGAGTTCGATTAGTTTCAATAGCGGGTATCACATCATGCGACATCACAGCCGCTTACGATACGGCATATGGCGGGCATTGATGCCTGTAAACCAGGCTGTGACCGTGTATAATGACGCTAGTTATTACCTGGAGGTGCCTACCAGATGAGTTCGCTTAGTCTTAATGGTGAATGGCAGATTCGCGCCATCGATGGTCAGCATGGCAGTATCGATCAATATATATCTGTAGAGTGCGATCCGCGTTACCTGTTCCCTGCGGAAGTGCCTGGTGAAGTCCACAACGATATGATGCGTGCGGGGTTAATTAATGACCCCAACATAGGCATCAACACACTCAGTGCGCGTTGGGTAGAGGAACAGATCTGGATTTATCGAAAGAGCTTTACTGCACCGAAAGAGGCATTAACGGGCCGCAGTTTCCTTGTGTTCGATCGGCTGGACCTCATCGCAGGCATCTACCTCAACGGCAAACTGGTGGGCAGACACACAAACAGCTTTTATCCTTGCCGCGTTGAGGTGACCGATTTCCTTGTTGAGGGCAGCAACCTGCTGGCAGTCACGTTAGATCCGGGATTATACGCCGTCAGCGAAAAGAACGGCAATGGTTACAGCCCTGCACTGGACCATCAACTGCATAAACGCTCGTGGCTGCGTAAGCCGCAGCATCAGTTTAGCTGGGACTGGCATCCCAGACTGCTCAACTGCGGCATCACCAAAGGCGTTACCCTGGAGTATGGCATGTCTGCCCGCATCGACAGCATTAGCCTGACTCCCAAAATCATCGAGAGCCACAAAACCGCAGCACTCATCGCGGAAGTCCGTATCGATAACCTCGCAGTGCAGCCAAGCGAGCTTACCCTAACCATGAGCTGCAGCAGCCTTAAATCGGAGCAGACGCAGAGCTGTGCACCAGGCATCAGCAGCATCACGGTTGAGCTGCCGATTGTGGAGCCGCATCTCTGGTGGCCGCGGGGTTACGGAGAACAGCCTTTATATGATGTTGAATTTGCTTTATCTAGCGGCAGCCATACCGTCGACACGGCGTCACGCAGGACAGCTATCCGAAGCGTTGAACTCGATCAGTCTGCACACCCTGCAGAGGGCGAGTATTTCATTGTTAAGGTCAACGGGGTGCGGATATTCCTAAAGGGCGGAAACTGGGTGCCGCCTGATATGATTTTTGCAAACATCAACGCCGATAAATACCGTCGATTGGTGGAACTAGCAACAGAAGCCAACTTCAACGCGCTGCGCATATGGGGCGGCGGACTTTACGCAGAAGATGATTTCCTGGACGCCTGCGATGAGCTGGGTGTTGTGGTTTGGCATGACTTCATCTTCGCCTGCAGTCAATATCCTGCTGATGACCAAACTTGGCTTCAGGATGTTCAAAAGGAAGTGGATTACATCACACGCCAGTTGTCACACCACCCATCACTGTGTGTATGGTGCGGCAACAACGAACTTGAGTGGGGATTCTGGGATTGGGGCTTTCCGGGCATGAAGGTGCATCCTGACCATAGCCTTTATCACATTCACATCCCGAGAATCCTGAAGCAAAATGACCCCTCGCGGCCCTATTGGCCAAGTTCACCCTACAGCACAGATTACAGACACCCGCAGATGCGCACCACCGGTGACCAGCATCCGTGGGGTGTCAGCCTGCAGGTAGACGAGGCGAACTTCCATGCGTACCGCGATTATGCAGATCGCTTCCCCAACGAGGGCGGGGTGCTGGGATGCAGCAACCTGGTCACGCTGAAGCAGTTTTTACCGCAGGATCAGCAATACATCGGCTCGCCAAGCTGGGAACATCACGATAACGCCGCGAACTACTGGCGGCGCCCGCTGTCTGAAGAGCTGCTGAAGCACTGGCTCGGTAAAGACAGCAGCGCCTTCAGCCTTGAGGAATACGCCTATGCGAACGCCATGCTTCAGGCAGAGGGATTATCCGAATATATCGTGAACTACCGCCGCCGTAAGTGGGACAGCAGCTGCGCTATCTTCTGGATGTACAACGACAGCTGGCCAACCACACATGGCTGGACGATTGTGGATTACTACGAGCGGCGTAAACCGGCATTCTATGCCGTTAAACGCGCCTTCGCGGGTATCTCTGTGGTATGCGTGAGGGAAGGACGCCACATCCGTATCTATGGCGTGAACGACACCCAGCAGGGCTTTAACGGTCAGTTGTGGTGCGGTATGTTTGGACTGGATGGCTCCATGCCAGGCGACAACAAGCTGGATGTGCACATCCCGGCTAACCGCAGTGTGGAGCTTGCGGAGATGCCCACGCTGATGCTGCGCGAGCAGGGGTTCAACCGAACCGGCATCTTTGCACAACTGTGGGATGATGAAAAAGAGATCGCCCAGCACAGGCTCTTCCTGGAGCCCTTCAAGGAGCTTTGCTTCTCTGAACCACGCATCAAAGTGGACTGGATGGATGGATGCGCCATATTCCTGTCGGATTGCTTTGTTTGGGGTGTTTGCATCGACGAAACAGGTGAGGAACCGCTGCCCGATAACTATTTCGATCTGCTGCCCCATATGGAGTATAAAATTCCTTGGCCGGAATCCAAACCGCTGCCCACAATATTGCGAACAGGCAACCAGATTTGTGAGTAGCTGCCGTAAGCTGCCGGCGCGGCCACCCGCGCAGAACGCTTCTGCGAAGTAAACACAGCCGCAAAAAAACCGGCGCGGACCATCCGCGCCGGGTAAGCGGTTTTAACTCGGCCGAATTTAGCAGATCGGACGGATTCGACCGATCCGACGCATCGGACAAACATACCCCAGTGGACCTATTGCGCTTACACACCGCCATTGTGCCCTGCCATCTGCGGTTATCTGCGTTGGGTAACAGCTTGCTATAGCCCTGTCGGCACAAACAGCACTCTCAGAGAAGTCGTTCGACTTGTTAGGCAGCCTGCTCCTGAACCTGATGAGTATTTCCCGGACAGTAGAAACATGACGTTTTGCCCCTTATTAACTGAAAAGGCATATGCTAACGTCAAGTCTTGGTTCATCCTGGTGCCCTTGTCTTGAAATAGATAGGATGGCTTAAGAGCTGTGGTACTGCCACCATCAACACTTGCACTAAGTATAAAGTTAAACTCCGCAGGGTAGTTTGTTAATGTATTAACGGCCACCTGTAGGGCGGCATCAATCACAAAATAACCTGCCGAAGGTGCCTTGACAGTCATGGTTTGTATGGTTTTCTCTTCGCCTACGGCCCAAGTAGTATAAGGATTGGTGTATTCATACCGCACGAAGGGCAGGTTGTTGGCGGCCAAGTTACCCGAGATCGCTGTATTGCCGGCTGTGTCGATGCTAGCCACTTCTGCGCTGCTGTTTCGGAATGCTGCGACCTTGCCAGTGCCGTTGTTTTGCACACTCAACACACCGTTAGGGTTCGCCCCTGATCCACCCACTTTCAAAGCCGGGGCGGTATCGCTTGCTGAATTGGTGTTATTAATGTATGCCATAGGGGATGTGTGATCACCTGACTTGCTGTCTTCCATGTGCAGCTGGAAAAGCGGATTCTTGGTCCTGATACCAACATAGCCGTCGTTGGTAATGCTGATGCGGGGTTCATAGTAGGTGGTGATATCAAGCCCGAATTGGTTGCCGCCTGCCGAACGCTTACTGTAGATGCCTTCGCCCGAGTTACCACCAAATGATAGACCACCCTCGACCAGCATACCGTTATTAAGGCTATCGGGGTCGGCAACCACATAACGAGCTCCCACTCTGTTGCTAATCGTAAGATCGGTAAGCAGATCAGCCCGATTCCACGCGGCATTCCCACTGCTGTCACTCTTGAGAACATATCCTGAGGAAGCTCCCGTGGGCAGCTTCAAACCTGAGAGTTCCACTGTGCCCACAAACAACCCCGCCAAACCTGTGCCCGCGGTTGCCATTAACGCAGGACCACTGCCTTTGGTTAAGGTAATCAAACTTGCTGTATTGTTTGTGGCCATAGCATTCTCGAAGCTGCCTGAGCTTCCTGCCGCGAAGTTCCGTGCGACTAGGCTGGTTCCGGCTCCTGCGGAGGCTTCAAAATACCCAGCAGCGCCAGATACCGTGTTAAGTGAAACCAATGTTGGCTTTACTGTGGTACCTGTGGTGACGAACATACCAGCATTACCGTTGCCTGTCGCCTTGCCTTCAATAGCGTATCCAGCCCCTGAAGTCTGGCCAAAAACCGCAATGCTGCCACCTGATGTCGAGGCTTCGACTGCATTACCCGTGCCATTGGTCCGGGCTATCAGCGCAGAACCGGCACTGGCCGGGTTGGCAATTTCAAAGAAACCACCGTTCCCGGTACCGGTATTCTGCACCTGTAATACCCGCCCTGCCCCCGAGTTTGTGAGGGACAACAACGGGTTGGCATTGGATATCGAGGCCACGGCAGGCCAGAGCAGCTCCACCGCCTTAAGGGCATAGGGCACAGCCCCAAGAGCGATGCGCGGCATGGGGGTGTCGGTGCCCAACTGTATCTGCAGGAACGTTTTCGAGGCAGGAAGTACTGCTGAGGTGATCGGTCCGAGTGCGATGGTAAATAAGCCCTTGTTCAATGCGACAGTTTTGTTGCCGCTGCCCCAAAGCTGGTTCCCTCCTGTCACGGCATCCCAGATGCTAAAAACCATCTGATAGTTGCCGTTGGGCATGGGTGTTCCCGCGGTGTCAGTCAGCCTACCCTGGTAGTTAAAGCTGTTAGGCAGAGTCTGAGCATGAAGTAAGCTGATCATCACTGGGCAGATGACAAGAAGTGCTATAGCGGATCGCATAGGGTGCTTCATAGATATGCCTCCACAACGGTTGCAATGGCATTATCACCTAGTCGTCGCCTTGTGAGCCAAAGTAGATGTCGATTATCACATAGTCGAATAGTGTCACATAACCGTCCATGTCGAGGTCTGCCATCGGCACGTTGGTCTTGCCGAAATTCATGTCAAGCTGCACGATGTCGAACAGGTTAACCTGGTTGTCGCCATCGGCATCACCGTTTGCGAGTTGGATGTTCACACCGCCAACTTCACCAGCAAGGTAGACAGTCTGTGCCTTGCGAAGCCAGTGCGGGGCGTGAAATAGAATGTTGTAGTTGCCGTCATCTGGCACATCAAGAGCGTATTGCCCCTGGGCACCTAGCGAGAGCGGAAGAGTGCTGACTGTCTGCCCGTTCTGACGCAACGCGGCTGTCGCTTCCACCTGCGATGGGCTGCCCAGGATCGACATCAGGTTCATGGTGCCCGAAATCCGTGATGCAAACGGCACAGCCAGCAGGAAGCCGCTGCTCATCTGGTTGGTGTTGGAGTTAACAATGGAGCACGCTCCACCGTCCATACAGCTCCAGAGCATCACATCGCCCTGAGCACTGTAGGATGCCCCGCCAGTGGTGCTGGAGAACGGGATGCTTGTGGTCTGCGCTTGCAGCAAACTGCTCATGCCAAGTAGAACGGCTAGCATGATACGACGTATCAAATCACTTGCCATATCTATTACCTCGCTTAGAGATTATTAATTATAGCATGTGAGGATATGTATATGTACGATGATATACGTTTAGTTTTTAATAGGCATCGGGTGGATTTGGCTGATCGGACCTATCCGACCAATCGGACAGATGCGACCCGCTTAACCCATTGGCACCCCAACTATCAGAGTTCATCTGCGTTCATTGGTGTTCATTAGCGTTCTTCCGCGGTTCAGCCAGCTGTGGAGCCAAAACAGGCATATCGCGGCTGCAAGGCAATCGGAAATAAGAAATATTGGACATATAGCAACCACTGAGTAACAAATACCATGTGATGTTCGTCTCAATAGAAACGGTCGCTAGCTCGGTTTTCAAAACAGCGGTAAAACGCAGCGGTTTGGCTGGCGTTCGATGGGCCGTTTTGTGCGAATAGATCCGCAAACGACTGGTTAAATCATCAGTGTAAGAGTTCATATAAATGCGATTCCTTTTATATGGTTTCTCTAAAACGACTTGACTTACCATACAAGCGGAGTATAATCAAAGCACTGTTGACGATATTGTGTCAACAGGACGTTGGTAAAGGAGTAAGTATCTTGGATTTTCGTTCTCAACGTACCCGCTTGCGCTGTGCGCAGCCATGTACATCATCGTGCCAGTAAGGACTGAAGCCGCCATTATCCGGAACTCAACGCCTAGCCCCATCAGTAATAGTTCCTCATCAATACCACCGACAGACATACTAATCCATTCTGGTTCACAAATGTATCTAGCATTATCTGCCTATGGTTTACTTACTACATCCGACCAGATATTAACAAACATTAACAGTGTGGTATTTCGCCACTAGAAGGAGAGGAATATGAAACGCTGTATCGCAATAGCATTCGCTATGTTATGCGCAACATCCGTATTTGCAGCCCCTGATAGCACGAGGATTATCTCGGAATTGCAGTCGCAATATTCGTGGATTCCCAATGATGAAACTCCTAGGTTGTTAATATACGAGCCGACCGAAAGTATTCAAATCTCATATGAGGCATCGGGTCTACAGCTACAGACCGACTTTAACGGCATTTTACGTGGTGTCTCTTTCGATAAAGGGGTTCCTGATGGCGTTAATGAAGAGACATTATGGAATATGGCATCCGATGTGCCTAGAAAGAACATGCCGCAAATCGCACAAAACTATTTTGAGCTTCTGCGAGCGGATGGAGTTTGGGACTCACGGGTTCGGTTTTTCTTCATCCGAGATAGAGACGGCCTATTGAAGGGATTCGGATCAATAAACCACCCTATTACCGAACCTATCCCACACGTAAACTTGTCGGAAGACGAAGCACGCAAGGTATGCAATAAGGCCGCGGCAAACTTCGTTTATAAGGACAGCAGCGGCAATTTAGTTCACTGGCCGGTTTTCTACGAGGTTGATCAGGCTAATTGTAGGCCCACTGTATACCACTATGATGCCGTTGAATTAAACCATACATGCGAATATGCTCCGTACATAGCGTATGATTTTCGATATCGTTTAGCGGACAAGAAAAACATCATTTTCGATGATGACCATACTGAGGAAACTTGGAGTTACCCCATCTTGAACATCAGAATCAATGCAACAACCGGTGATTTGGTGTATGATCAACCAGACTTCTACAATCTGGCCTCATCAAAACCAGCAGTAGTTGCTCCAAAAACGACAAAACCAGTGACGAAGCTGCCGGCAGTGGATGTTGTGCTTAACGCCAAGGATGCGAAACTCGGCTTTCCGTTGGTTGTCGTAAAGAACACAGCCTATGTCGCTATACCCACGCTGCAGTCGTTGGCTAAAGGCCACGCAGTCGCCGCGAAAGCGGGTGCAAAAACCTTCAGCCTCGACGGCAAACAGTTAGCGTTGGACGCCAAAATACTCGACCGCAAGGGCGTGCTCTACCTGCCTTGGCAGGCGTTGAACAACCTGCCGGGCGTAAAAGCGCAGTTCGATGCCAAGCTGGCTAAGCTCAGCATCACCACCGCCGCCGCCCAGAACGCCGCCGCGAAGTAAACACAACCAGCGAAAAATAACCGGCGCGGTCATCCGCGCTGGTATTTTTGGGTTTTAGCTCGGTCGAATGCGACCGATTTGTCAGATCGGACGGATTCGACCGATCCGACTGATCCGACTAATATGACCCATTGCGCATATTACGCCCTGCTAATGTGCCCCACCATCCGCGTTCATTGGCGTTCATTTGTGTTAATCTGCGTTAAAATGCATCCTCTGCTGCAATTATCCGCGGCTATCATAAAAACGGACCGTCGGGTGTTTGAGCCAAATCCTTCTTCACATCCCTAAAATGCCCCGCCATGTTCACATCAGCCGTCATCGTCCAGAAGGAGCTGCGCTGCACACGCAGCCCCAGGGTGATGGCAGTCCAAGCCTGAGCCCAGCCAGCCTCTGCGCTCCACGCACCCCAGCCCGCATCACCCGAACTGGCCCAATAATCCCACCGTTTATAATCAAAAGCGCGGAACCATGTGCCGTCAAGACACAAATGCTTCGGTGAACGGACTTGAATGCGCACCAGATAGTCTGCCAGCCGGTCTTCAGCCTGTTTCAGCACCGCATCACCTGTGGCAGCATACCCCTCGTGCAGCCCGATCATGGCATATCCTGCGGTGTAAAGTTGATCGCTGGCGCAATCGCCGTTTTGTTGGATGAGGGGCGTTTCACCGGTACCATACGCCTCGTTAGATTGCGGCGCAAAGTAGTGACCGCCGCCACCCGATGCGTTAATCACCTCGCGCAATGCGCCGCATGAGGCTTGATTCTTCAGCAGATCGTCGGCGATCCGACGCAGCCATCTTCGGTGTTCCGCGGTATCATCAACGCGGATCAACCAAGCCAGCGGCAGCAGCATACGAGCACGCTCCATACTGTCGCCCCATCGCCATCCATCGGGATACGCCTCCACTGTCATTTTAATCGCCGTGCGTGCGCGTTCTAGGAATTCCGAGTAACCGGTCTGGCGGAACGCCCACAGGTAACATGCCCAGAGGTAAGCCTCAAAGTGCGGAGCGTAGTTGGTGCGGGGTGTATCGTGGAAATAGCTCCAGCCATACTGCTCCAAGGGGCCGATATCGATGCGGTCGCCTCGAAAACCCTGCGGACCGGTGGTTCTGAGGTTGGCCAGCAGAGCCCTCAGCAGCGGCACCTCCCAGCGCTCGGAACGCAGGCAAGCGGAGCTCAGAATCGTGCCCAGCATCGTGCGCGCGCAATCGTCGCCATAGTTGCCCACCAGCCAAGCAGGCGATACATCTCCCCATGCTATCAGCCCATACGCCGGGTGTTTAGGGTTGCCACGGGGCCCTTTGCATAACCCCGAGTTAAAATACACAAAGTCTGTGAGGTTGGCAGCGATCTGTTTGCTCTTGGTGTTCTTGTGCACCATCCAGTCCATCGCCAGCACCATCGCGGATTCGGCGTTGCAGTCTGCCCTGATGGCGCTAAACTGGTTTTGGCTGCCGTCCCAGTTGATGGCGGAGGCATACCCCTCTTGTATACCGCACGAACCGTCGCCCGCAGGCTCATTCTGCGCGGGGACCGGCAGCGTATCGGGCGCGTTGACGGCCAACAGCTTGTGGATCATGGGCTGCCGGGAAGGATGAATGAGCAGCTTCGATTCCCGCAGCCATTTCGCATTGGCATGCAGTGCGAGCTGTTCGGCATCATGCGGCAGCTTCTGCTTCAGGCTATAGGTTGGCGCCACCGTCGGCTGCCACTTCAATGATATGGACGGAGCATCTGGCTCCAGCATCGCCAGCAGTCGCTGCCAGATGGTTTGCCAGGCCTCAGTTGGGGCATAACGACCAGTGATAAATCCACTCAGTTTGGTAGTGGCAATGATAAGTTTACGCTCCGGAACCTCGAACAAGATGGGCGAGGCGTGCTCCGGTATGCCGTATACTGCGGTATCGAAGCCCGCAAGCCGGGCAATCGCAATGAGGGATGATTCAGCCTTAACCGGCAGATACCGGCAGCCTTGGATGGCGAGGATACGCCCCTTCTTCAACGAGCTGCCGAACAGATCCGATGACACCACCCCCCGCTCCCATACGGTGGCAACAGGCTCCCCGAGCTCCAGACTGGGGATGTTTTGAGAGTATTCGATGTAGAGCCTCAACCCCTTCGCGGCCGCCTGGTTAAACAAAGCCGCCTCCAGTTTGGTGGGCGTAGATGGGTAGCCCTCGGCGAGTATCAGCACAGCGGTTTCGGGTTTTGCGTGCTCAACAGCCATGGCTGGTGATTCGTAACGCGGGCATCGGTATCCGCATTTCTGCAGTGCCGCATAGAGATCATTCTTAGCTGAGCAGGCAAAGCTCATCTTCAGTGTTTTTGCATGAGCAATGCCCGAAGAGAGCAGCACCAGGCAAAGTGCGATGATACATATATGTAACAACACCATTTCATACTCCCATATACATAACGAGTTTTGGTTTGCAGCACAGAACAATCGCAGATCTATAATCCGCTTTGGTTCATGATACAACACCACTGCATCCCATGTATCATACAAGCCAGGGATTCACCGTATTGCCCTTGATTATCGGCGTGCAGTTTATATTGACAGCCATATTTGCCAGCAGTATAATGAGCGTATGCTCAGTAAACAAGACACCCCAGCAGATAAGTCAAGTAAAAAATGCAATCCTGATGAACGCAAGGAGCAGATACTCAACGCTGCGCTGCGCGTACTGAAGAGTCAAGGATTTGATAAAGCGACGACCAAAGCGATCGCCGCTGAAGCGGGCCTAGCTGAGGGCACCCTTTTCATCTACTTCGCGACGAAGAAGGACATCCTGATGGCTGCGATCCGCCGCATATTCGTGGACCCGCTGCCTGATGTGCTGTCAAACGAATCGGCGTCAGATTACGACATCATCCGATCTCTACTTCACAACCGTTTAGAGATGTTAAAGGATAACGATAACCTGATAAGATCTCTCATGGCTGTCGGCCTAACAGACATCGAGATTCATCGCGAGTTCTACGAGAAAATCTCCTCGCCAGTTTCTGAGCAGATCATGAGCTACCTGCAAAAGCGCATGGAACAGGATGTGTTCAAAGCGCTTGACCTGCCCAGTCTCTCGCGTTCATTTCTCAGTATGGCCATCGGTTACCATTTAACCCGGCAGATACTGGATAAATACACAGCTACCCCAAGTTACCAAACCATGCTGAACACCATGACGGAGCTATGCCTAAACGGTCTCAACAGGCCCATCTCGGAGGATGTTTCGTCACTAAATAGTTTATGCGTAAACTATTTAGAACCGCAAGCCGATGCTGCCGAACACCGCAGAATGGCCCGCAGCACATGGCTGTCTATGGTTCACCTCGTCACCAAGGCGCGGCTGAAGATGGATAAGCGATTTACCAGCATGGGAGTGACCGAATCACAGTTCATTGTTCTGACACACCTGTATGGGGGCGAAGGCGCCAGTCAGCAGGAGTTGGCCGATAGATTGGCGATGACCAAAGGCAATGTTTGCTGTCTGCTAGACCGCATGGCAGCCGCCGGATTTATCGAACGACGATCAGACCCTACTGATAAGCGTATCAACCGGATTTTTATAACCCAAACAGGCAAGGAAAAGCTGCTCAGTGTTCGCCCATGTGCACACGACATGATTGATGACATGTTCGGCGAACTCAGTATCGAAGAACTGAGAGCACTGCAAAACAAACTGGAAACTGTGAGAATGGATAACGATCTTTAACTCACATCATCAATACAGCGTTACTGTTTAGTTGATGGTCCACATAGAAACACATATCACTTATTCACATAATGTGAGTCTGTATAGATATTTCTGGAGGAATCTAGATGGAAGAAACTGTAAAACACGACACAATTGAAACCAATACCGACAAATCGGATACATATAATGTTAAAGGTGGCCCGAAGCCAATGCAGACCGCCATCGCGGTGGTTGTTCTGGCTGCCGCCGTATTCGGCGGCGTGCGTTATTGGATGTATGCCTCGCAATATACATCAACGGACGACGCTGCCGTGTCGAACGATGTGGTGCAGATCGCACCGCAAGTCTCTGGCACGGTAAAGCATGTCTATGTCACTGACAATCAATCGGTTAAAGCCGGTGAGCTCATCGCAGTGCTTGATGATGCCACCTATAAAGCCACCGTTCAACAAAAGCAAGCCGATCTCGATGCCGCCATCGCACAAGCCAAAGGCGCTGGTGTGGGTGTGGCATTAGCATCAGAAATCGGAAATGCCCAAATACAGCAAGCTCAAGGTATGATTGGTCAGGCCGAAAGCGGAATTAACAGCGCAATGGCTGATGTTGATAAAGGCAAAGCGGCTGTGATGAACGCTTCTGCTCTGTATCGCAGCGCACAGTCGGGCATCAACACTGCCAAGGCTGCGCTGAATGCGGCAAAATCAAACCATAGAAAAGCCGCTGACAGTATCGACTCGGCCATGGCCGCGCTGCAGGGTGCTGAGGCTGGCGTTCATGCCGCTGAAGCAGTATATGACAAGGCAAAAGCCGATGTTGCTCGCTCGGAACAGCTCGTGGAACGGGGAGCCATCAGCAGGCAGCTCCATGACGCCGATATTGCCGCAGAGCGCACAGCAAAAGCTCAGCTGGATAACGCCAAAGCGGTGGTGTCGCAGCGCCAAGCGGATCTCAATTCGGCCAAAGCTCAGGTAGAGTCGGCACAGGCGGCTATCGAGCAGGCCAATGCGCAGCTATCGGGCGCAGTCGATCAGGCTGCCGCTTCGCACACAGGCATCGTCCAAGCATCTGCACAGTATAACGCCGTCAGACAAAATGTTGCTCAGGCGAAAGCAAAACACAGTCAGGCGATGGGGCAGCTCAGCCAGGCCCAAACGGCCCCCCGCCAGGTTGCTGTCAGTGAAACCGCAGTTCTGCAGGCTAAAGCAAAAATTGAGCAAGCAAAAGCCGCACTCGATGCTGCCAAACTGCAGCTCAGCTATACCCGCATCTACGCCCCTATCAGCGGCAAAGTGAGTAAAAAGTCGGTTGAAGAGGGTGCACTGGTGCAGGTTGGTTCCCCACTTATGGCGATTCTTCCTGAGGGTAATGTGTGGGTCACAGCCAACTTCAAAGAGACACAGATGAAGGGTATGGCAGACGGCAAAGAAGCGAAAATATCCATCGACTCGCTGCCTGGTAAGCAGTTCGTTGGACATGTGCATCGGGAACAGGCTCCACATTCGCGCTGCTGCCGCCAGATAACGCCACAGGCAACTTCGTGAAGGTTGTGCAGCGCATCCCCGTCAAGATCGTATTTAACGCTGGTCAAAGCGGAATGAATTCCATCCGCGCAGGAATGTCTGTGAACGTCTCTGTGAAGACCAAGTAATACCGACCAAACAATATGTCAAATACATCAACACAAGCCGCTGAATATACCGAGTATTCATCGACTACACGCATCATTATCTTGGTAGCGCTGATGCTCGGTGTGCTGCTTCAGGTGCTGGACAGCAGCATTGTGAATGTGGCTATGCCTACCATGATGGGTTATCTAGGTGCATCCATGGACCAGATTAACTGGGTATCCACAAGTTACATCATTGCATGTGTCATCATTCTGCCGTTAACCGGGTGGTTATCATCCTACTTCGGCAGAAGGAAATACCTAGCGGCTTCTATCCTGATATTTACGGCAGCATCATTCCTGTGCGGCATATCCCGCTCGCTGAACATGCTGATCTTGTGCCGTATCCTGCAGGGTATCGGCGGTGCGGCACTGCTCTCGACGGCGCAGGCGACACTGCTTGAGATCTTCCCGAGAGAGCAGCTTGGTATGGTTCAGGGGTTCTTCGCGATCGGAGTGATGGTCGGTCCTACCGTTGGTCCTACCATTGGCGGCTGGATCACCGACAACTACTCATGGCCATGGATATTCTTTATCAACATACCCATCGGCATCGTCGCGGCGATTATGACCTTGCGATATCTTCGCGACTCCAAATACCAGAAGCGCAACGCCCATGTTGACATTCCAGGCATCCTATACCTAGCCATCGGCGTGGGCACCATGCAAACCGTGCTGGAACAAGGTAACCGTGAAGACTGGCTGCAGTCCCCATTCATCGTGTGGCTGCTGGTTATCATGGTCATCGGCATCACGGCGTTTGTCATCCGGGAACTCACCACAGAAAACCCAGCCGTCAACCTGCGGATTTTGAAAAACCCCAAATACACAGCGGGTGCTCTGTTTGTGGGCGTTGTTGGGTTCACTCTCTACATCTTTGTGTTCATCATGCCAATGTTCCTGCAAAGGGTGCAGCACTACACAGCAGCACAGGCCGGAATGATCATGTTCCCAGGTGGTGTCGCCACTGCGCTCATCATGCCGTTGATGGGACGCTTGGTGAACAAATACCCGCCTCGCGTGTTCATCACAGTAGGCACGCTGTTGTTCAGCGCCACGATGGTGCTGTTAAGCCGTGTTAACCTGAGCTCTGGAGACTCCCAGCTAATACTGCCCATAATCCTGCGAGGTGTAGCTTCTGGATTAATCTTCATGCCACTTTCGTTGAGCACGCTGTTAAGCCTTCAGCCAAAGGATGTTCCGGCAGGTACTGGGTTATATAACTTGTGTCAGCAGCTGGGCGGAAGCGCGGGAATCGCGTTTATCTCCACCATGATAGATCATCGCGAGGTCATCCATAGGGCGACACTTGTGGAGCATATCAATGTCTACTCCCAGGCGACCCTTCAGCGGATACATATGCTTCAAGCCGGTTTCATGGCAAAGGACTCCAGTTTTGAGGTCGCTCGCGCGCAAGCATTGAAGATGATCGACTCCATCGTGCAGGGCCAATCCGTGATTATGTCGTATGAGGATGCCTTCCTCATCATTGCGGCGATATTCATTTTGGCGATGCCGCTAATCTTGCTGCTTAGCAACAAGCGGCCGAACAAACAAAAGCAATCGGCGTAAATGAAAAGACCAACAAACTGACCTTGACTTATTTTGACATCAAGATCATAATTATGAGTGAGCACTCACTCATAATTTCGTCTCAGCAGCGGAACACTCACAGTACCACCTGCTATCTAAGTGCACAGTGCTCACTGCTGAATAGTGGGAGACTATAATATGCAAAAACATGCGTTAACATATATCACCGCAGCCGTCTGCATGGCTTCGCTATACACTGCCGCCATAGCCAGTGACCAGGCCATCACCAAAATGACCATGGACGATGCTGTAAAAATGGCTATCAAGTCAAATCCTGGGTTGATGGGTGCCCGCAGCCAGGTGGAAGCCGCACGAGCTCGCATCGGTGCTGCACGCGCCGGACTGCTTCCGCAAGTCAATGCGGGGGTGCAGTTTCAAGATTTTTCGATCATCCCAGTGATGACGCTGCCATTAGCACCAAGCAACGTGCTGAACATCCCATTGAATGTAAGGGATAACTATGGATGGTCGGTAAGTGCGCGGCAAGCGATCTACACCGGAGGCGCGCTCAGCGGAAGCATCTCCAAAAACGAAGCTCTTTACGATGCCGCTTCGGGGCAACTCGGCACAGCGGAGTCGCAAACCGCATTTCTCACGCGTCAAGCGTATTACTCGGTATTGCTGAACAAAGCGCTGGTGAAGTCGGCTGAGCAGAACCTCACGGCCGCACAAAGCCAGCTTAACGACGCGCAAGCGCGTTTTGAGGCCGGTGCCGCCGCCAAATACGATGTGCTTCGGGCACAAACGCAGCTCTCACAGGCAGAGCAAGCGCTTGTGCTGCACAAGAACCAGGTGGAAATCGCCAAGCAGAACCTCAACCGAGTGATCGGCGCGGCTATTGATGCGGAATATGAGCTTGTGGAACCCGCACAGTCTGAAGTGCCCGACACCGCTCTGCCCGCACTTCTGGATACCGCTATGAAGTGCCGCACAGAACTGCTTTCGGCCAGAGCCCAAGCTAAGGCTGCCGAGTATGGTGTAAAAATCGCCAAATCTGGTCTATATCCGCAAGTGAACTTCAGTGCGAACTACCAGGACTTCAACAAAGACTCCATGTCGGTTGTTCAGGGCTGGACTTTCGTAGCAAGCCTCAGCAAGGAGCTGTTTGATGGCGGCCGCATTAAAGAGCAGATCCGCGAAGCGAAAGCAATGCAGAGCGCGGCGGCCGCAAACCTGGAAGAGACCAAGCGCTCGATAGAGCAGGATGTGCGTCGTGCGTGTTTGAACCTGCAAACAGCCCGCACCACCATCAATACGGCGAAAAACATGCTGGCCCAATCGGAAGAGGCACATAATGTGGCTACGATAAGATATCAATCGGGAGTAGGCACCGCGACCGAATTGGCGGATGCTATCGCATCGCTGATGTCGGCTCGTGCCAACTACGATACGTCACTCTACGACTACGATATCGCCTACGCATCGCTGCAGCACGCTTTGGGGCTGATCAACTACTAGCCGTCACTTCCCCGCTTCCTTGTTATATAGTGCCTGCTGAAACTGAGCAGTTCATCTCAGTTTTGGCAGGCGTATTTTTAGTGGATACCACCAACAAATGAGGTGATGACAAGCATAGCAAATCCTTCTGTCAAACTATGTGTGTTATTTTAAACATTGACCTTGCCATGCGTAAGCGGAGCGGGATACATCACCACCCCACTCCGCTTTCGTTTACGCTCACATTCTTGATGCGGCTTGATAACTTACTTCAGCTTGATACGCACCGTTTTGTATTCCCACGGCTTCATATCTGCCATGATCTTGTTGCCGCTGACTTTGAGCTTTCCTAGCGTTTTCCATTCCGTGTTGTCGGTCTCCACGGCAGACACCACCGGGCGGTCACAGCTAATCACGGCATGTGCGGCCTTTCCGGAGTATTCGTAGAAGCGGATGACTATTTCATTGGAGTCCTCAGCTTTTTTCATGGCAGTCATCACCACATTCGACGATGCTTCCATGAACGAATGCTCCTGAGGCAGTGTGCCGTTGTGCGCTGACGTCCGCACGGCAACCAGAGGGCTATTGAATTCGTATCCCCGTTTTACCACATCGCCTTTCAGCCAATCACCTTGATGCGGCTGTTTGGCTGCCGCAGTAATGTCATGTTGATGGTGTTGCCGCTCACACTTACGCCGTATTTACTGTCGTTCAACAGTGCCACACCGTAGTCGTTGTTGGATATATCCACCCACTTTTGAGTAACAACCTCTTTATCGTTCATCGGCCGGACAATGCTGCCGAATGGTATCTCAAACCTTGCGGATGCATCGGTAATGTCGATGGGGAATGCCGATTTCAGCATGGTGTTGCGATCTTGCCAGAATACCTTATATCGAATATCCAAACGAGGTATGGAAGTATACTGAACGACGTCCTGCGTATACTCCGACCCCCCTTGGTTAACAGTCACACGGCGGATTGATCGCACAGGCCCAGCTTCGATCGTGTTGATCTTCACCGCAGAACTGATCTTGTCTACTACCCCTGTCGGATAGATATTCCATCCGTCCCCGGTTTCCCGATGCAGCGACAACTCATTGCCGAGTTTTCCTGCAGCTAACAGCTCACGCCCCGATGCATCTTTGAGGCTGCTTAGGCACCCAGAAACTGTGTCCAGGGTTGCTGCAACAGAAGCCGACGCTTTCGGCGCTGCGGTATCTGCACCTTTACGGATGGGGTATACGCGGTAACCCATAGCTGGCACGTCATGTGCGATGAACACAAGCTTGCCGTCTTCCATTTGCGATTCACCTGGTAAGCCAACCGCCACCGGTTCGTTATTCGGCCACTCCATCTCCACTATATCGGTGCGCGGCCAGCTCATCGGGTTGTAGACCACTACAGAATCGGCTGCAACGCTTATGTTTCGCGTGATGTTATCCAACGATGCCGATAGTGCCTTATGTCCTAGCTCCAAAGCGTCAGCATGTTCTTTGGCTGCATCAACATATATCGGTGCGATACCTGAACCGTCCATAATATCATGGAACTGGTTGAACAGCGTAAGGCGCCATGCGGTAAAGAAGTCGGAGCTCGGGTAACTGCCTCCATACCTAGCTGAGATCACCGAGAAAGCCTCTGCTTCGGGCAACAGGCTTTCCAACTGACGGTTAGCTTGCTTCACGGCAGCCTGGCTGGTGTAGCAACCCTCAAAGATGGAGTTCAGCTCATTGTTGACAACCGGATAGTTGGCTTTCTCGTTCTTGATCGCCTTGATAGCATGTTCGGCGGTATCGAACTTCACATTGGGGAACACTTGCACTTTGTCTAGCTGCTGAGCGGTTTCGATGTCGCGCATGGTGGGACCGCCGCCATGATCACCAACACCGTAGACCACAGTGATATCCTTGCCGCCCTTGGTAGCGGCGTCATTTTGAAGCAGTCGGTCACCTATCCAGTCGCCAATGGTGCTGTTGTAGTTATCGGTAGGGCTGCAGAAAATCCGGCTGCCATCCATTCCCTTCCACCAAAACGGTGTGTCTGCAGGACGGCAGCGCATGAAGGTATAGCTCTCTATTCCGCCTTTGGTTAGTATCTGCGGCAATGTCCACGCATGACCAAAGGTATCTGGCGCCCAGCCCGCTTTCGCCGACTTGCCGAGTTTTGCTTTCATGTAGCGCTGACCGTATAGGAACTGCCGCACCAGCGATTCGCCAGAAGGCATATTAGAGTCGCACTCGCTCCAGGTTCCTCCCACGGGATCCCAACGTCCTTGTGAAACCCGTTGCTTTACCTGAGCCAGGATGTTCGGGTTATACTGCTCCATCCACCAGTATGTCGCTGCAGAACTCTGCGACATTTTGAAGTCAGGATATTTGCTGATCATACCCAGCGCGGAGGTGAAAGTGTCTCTGGTTACCTGGATCATCTCAGAAGTCTGCCATAACCACGCCAGATCGATATGGGCGTGACCAAGCAGGTGAGCAGTATATTGCTTTGCAACCGCTTGATATTTGGTCAGGATATTCGAAGCAGAAGCCGCCGCTGCTTTGACCTTCTTGTTATCACCCGACTGCACCGCTGCGATGATGCCATTCAGCTCTTTCTCAGCACTATCCGGCGTCGCCTTTGACAGCTTGTTGGCAAAACTGGCACTCTTCAGATACTCCTCAATTTCGGGGATGTAGACACGCAGCCAGCCGCTGTTATACCTCGGCTTACCACCTCGGTTGATTGGGATGTATACATCGAATTGGCTCGCAGTAGCGCCGGAGTTTATCGCCAAGATATCGCCGGAGTCGCCAGAGAAGTGGTCTTTTACCTCTTTGCTGTTCACATATGCCTTAGCAACACAACCACCGCCGACGTCGATGCCAGCCGCTAGTTTATACCCCCTTAGCATCTGGGGTAACGGCATTTTTGTGCGGAACGAAACAACCTGACTGCGCTGCTGCTCACTGAGCGAAGCAGCGGATGTGGTTTGTCCGTTTGGCAGCTCAGCAGTCCAATCGTAACCAATGGGTTGAAACAGCCGACCCAGCACTTCGCGCTTATCCAGCGATGTGCTCGTTGTTCCACCAGCGTATTCCACATTTATCTTCGAATCACCCGTCAATACAGCCTGCAGCAGTTTTTGGTATGGGACGCTAAGCTGCACTGTCTGAGTGCGGTCGCCTTGTATCGAGGGTATCCGCTGGTTCAGCAATACCGCATGGCTGCTGTCTGTTACCCGTATATCGGAGCTTCCAGATACCGCTGCGCCGACATTGGCGACCTCCAACACGAGGCCGTCAACAAGCTCACCATCGGAGATATGACAGCGGTCATCCATACGTGCCGCGATAACATGCAGCTCGCTTTCGGCACGCAGCTTGCGTGCGAACAACCCATTCGCATCGGGATTGTCGGTCTGAAACTTCAAGCCGTCGATATGGTTGCCGCTGGCATCCACAAACCGGGCCGAATACTGCCAGAAGACAGTGCCGTTGGTGATGCGCAGCATCAGCAGGTTCCATCCGGCTCTCAATGACACCGCATTGCTGTGCTTGTCGATCTCAAAAGACTGCCAGGCATCGCTGCGGCCCACCTGCTGGTCGTTCAACCAAGCCGCATACAGATCGTCGCAGCCGATCAACAGCCGTGCGTTTTGCGCAGCAGGAGAGTAGACATAGACCGCAGCATATGCGGTGCAGTGCTCGGTCACTCCCCAATTCAATTGAGCCTTTGAGAAGTCGACAGGCATGATATCTGAGCGTATGGTCCGCCACTCGCGGCCCAGTGTATACCCGTTCGGAGCAGGAAATGTGCCTGTGCTAAAATAGGGATCAGTTGCCGACTGAACGCCGTCGCCAGTAAAAGCGCCGCACACCAGCCATTGAGTGATATACCCGCCAGTATCCGCATATGCGGTTTGAATGCCTAATAAACTGATAAGTAAAGCTAATACAACAGATATCCTCTTCACACGAGTCATCGACATCCTCCTAGGCTGATGAACCCGCCCACCCTATATACAACTGAGTGTGTGATAGATATATCAGCCGACCGAATATACATCTGGTTTGGCTATACATGTGCGAAACCTGATTTAGTTTACCCCCATCGGCAGCCATGAGCTGTGGGCGACTGCGAGATAAGCCTAGACAATTGAACCAATGGCAAAATAGCATTCACAAGCTGGTTGCAAGATAGCGGATTTTGGGGTGAATGTTAATGAATGGTTCTATACCAGCTGCATTGGAATCCGTGCGCCGGCCGGAGAGAAGCGACGCCGGCCGATACTGATCAGCACTCGCCCGTGAATTCACGGCAGCCCATACTGTAACTAATGCGTATTCAGGTACATTAAGAACGCACATCTCTTGACAGCATCCCCGGTACGA
>CAZFLA010000010.1:48144-53537 GCA_964519405.1 uncultured bacterium | reverse complement strand
TTTGGAGGCGATGCATTCTGGCGTATCAAGAACGGTAAACGAGTGGGTATGCTTAAGAATGTAACATATCAGAGCATCACAGAACAGTTCTGGAATAGCTGTGATGCCATTTGCGACCAGCGATTTTGGATACCAAACGGCGTGATGAACTGCGGAAAAGGCGATCCTATGCAAATCGCCAGAATGACTCACGGAGCAGCTCCAGCTAGATTTCGGCAAATCACCGTAAGGCGAGCGAGGTAACACACATGTGCAGTGAGACAGATTTTCATATTCGATTGGCAGCAGGGCTGAAAACAGCCGCTGAGCTTTCTACAGGCGACTATTCGCCAGAAGAGGCACTGCGAGGGCTGATGCAGGTTGCCTGTGATATCACGCAAGCAACAAGCGGAGCCATTGGCCTTCTGGAAGATCACAAGACCATGCTGCATATCGTGGCTGCAGTTGGTGACAACGGTGAGGATGTATTGGGGATGCGCTCCAGGCTGGAAGACAGCATCATGAGCACCGCATTCGACATCGATATGTCTGCGCAGCACTTGCCCGACAGCACGCAGTCGACGGCTGTACGCCCGTTGGTTTGCCAAAACGAGTTTGTTGGTGCCGTTGTGGTTATGAACCGCATCAATGATACTCGCTTTAACGAGAATGATCTTGACGCATTGCAAATGCTTACTGCGTTTATCGTCAGCGTAACAAGCAGAGCTGAGCTGCAGCGAACTACTCAGAAGCAGAAAGCTCAGCTAGAGGTGGTATATGAAGCCACACGCCAGCTGTCATCGTTCGACATCACCCAACAGCTAGATGGGCTTGTTAACACAGTCGCCACACACCTTCAGCAGACATACACCGCGTTATTCCTGCTGATGGATGAAGATGACACACAGCTGCTGTATATCGCTGCAGAACGGGGACTTGACGGTGACCAACGCGAAATCAGCCTTGATGCCAACTCACCGTTCATCGCGAAACTGCTGCAGCAACGCGAAGCTGTTATCTACAACGACACTATAGGCGATCAAATAGACCCCATCATACCGGATGCCATCACCGGCTCGATGCTGCTGGCACCCATCACCAGCAACCGTCCGCTCGGGTTGTTGGTTGTGGGTTCTGCTGGGCGCAACGCCTACAGCCAGGAAGACGGCGAACTCGTCTCCATCGTGCTGCAGCAAGCCGGATTGGCGCTGGAAAACGCGTTGAACTACGAGGAGCTGCAGCGGCGTGAGGTTACTGTTAGGTCGCTATACGAGCTATCCAACAGCCTAAGCAGCATCTGGCAGCGCGACGAAGCCTTGGAGCTCATCGTGAAGTATGCTCAGCAGATGATCTCTGTTGACCGATGCGCTGTTCTGCTGTTGGATAAAGAGAACAGCAAGCTGATACCCGCGCATAGCAAGAACTTCCCAGACGGCACCATACCGGCCAGCATACTATTGAAAAACTCCCCCACACTGTCGCGTATCGTTGATGAGCAAACCCCAATCATACTGGCAGATGTCAACTGCGAGCTGGAAAAGGTGGCATTCGTTCAAAATGTCACCTGCAGCGTGTGCATGCTGCCCATCACCTTCCGTAATGATGTTCTTGGGGTATTACTGGCCACATCGGATATGCGCCGAGAGTTTACCGACCGTGACCTGACAACGCTGTATATCATTGCGAACCACGCGGCCGTGGCAATTGATAACGCCCGAAAGCTGGAAGAAGAACACCGCAAGTCGGAAGACATGCGGCGCTACTTCATGCGGGCGGCGAACACAGTGCGGAGCCTGCGTAAATCGGAAGCATCCCGACTAACCGCTAGTTTTGCTTGTGATGTCACCGACGCCAGTTGCGCAGTCTACTACCGCACCACCGAAGGCGACTGTCAGGTCATCGCCACGGCTGGTGAAGCGGCTGTGTGCCTAGAAAACAAACGCATAGAAGCCGCTCATGTTCAGTGGACACTGCGTAACAAGCGCCATTTGCTGGTTAATGATGCTCGCAATGATGCTCGCTTCAAGAACGACCCTATGGTGCAGCACAACAGCATGCTTAGCTGTTTGGTTGTTCCACTAGCATTGGGCAATGAAACCGGGGTGTTGGCATTATATTCGGAAAACACGCGGGCTTTTCGCCGTCGTGATCTGGAGATAGTCAATACCATCGCCGATTTGATTCGGCCTGCAGAATAGTCGACTGCAGAGAAAGTAGCATGTCATGGCGTTGGTTGAGAACAAAACGCAGTGACATCAGCGATCTTTTTTACGTGATGGCATGTAGCACCTTGCGTGATTATCGTGAGCATGTTACAATACGATGGTCAACACGTCGGAGGTAACCGAAAATGAACGTTTGCGCAATTTGCGGCAAAGGTGTTTTATACGGTCAGAATATACGTCACCGTCACTCGGGTGCGTGGGCATTACGCGCTCCTAAAACTAAACGCGTACAGAAACCCAACCTGCAGACAGTGCGGGCAATAGTGAAGGGTTCCCCTTGTCGCCTAAAAGTTTGCACCCGCTGCCTGAAGGCTGGCAAGGTGCAGCGCGCCAGCTAAGCCTTCGCGGTTGCAAAGCCGTTATACAGTGTAAGCCGTTTTACTGAGTTAGCTCGTAAAACGGCTATTCTGTTTTTAGTGGATTGCTCGGCCCGGTTTTCTCTTTCCAGGGTGATCCGGCGGATATCCCCTAAACCCTCACGCTGCACAGTATAGTTAAGATACATCCACCACACACGCACAAAATCAAGGTGATGCATATGTCAGATGAACAACTTGATCTTTCCTCTTTGCGTGATGTTATCTATTCACTGCAGCAAAGTCTGGAGCTCGTCTCAAACCAGAGCTGGTTCCCACAGCAAACCGACGCCATACGCAACACCATCATCGCCGGGGTTATTCAAAACTTCGAGTTTGTGTATGAGATCAGCGTAAAGATAATGAGACGTCAGCTCGAAAACGAGGCTGCCAGCAGCGATGAGGCCGCTCAGGCGGATTTCCGCACCCTCCTCCGGCTGGCTGGCGAAAGCGGGCTGATCGACGAAGTGGAAGCATGGTTCGAATACCGCAAACTGCGGAACATCACCGCACACACCTACGACAGTGAGAAGGCGCAGCTGGTGTGTGACGGGTCATACAAGTTTCTAGCATCCGCCCAATACTTCTACCAAATCCTGGAAAGCCGCAATGCCCGCTGAGCATGTAGATATTAGCCCTGATCACCTGCAGATTGTCAGGGATATACTGCTCCGTCACGTGCCGCAGCACCGTGTAATGGTGTTCGGCTCCCGGGCTAAGGGCACTGCGCGGAAGTATTCCGACCTTGACCTGGCGATCATGACCGAGAGCCGCCTGCCGCTTGCTGTTCAGTGCGCTTTGGAAGAGGCGTTTGAAGAGTCAGACCTGCCCTATCGGGTGGATATCATCGACTTCGCGGGCTGCAGCGAGCCGTTCCAGCGCATCATCATCCGCGACGCAGTGGAACTGGGGTAAAGCTGACGACTCCTATCCGAATATCACCATGTTTTCATATAGCTAACACTACGCTCTAACCTGTATCCATACCAGTTAAGGATACTAGCAGAGCCCTGCCTACGTTCGCTTGCGGTGAAGCCCCTTCACCCGCTTGTGTATCACAGCATCGGGTTCGTCAGGGTCCTTGCGGATCACGCTAATACTGCCGTCTACCTCAAGCATCGCCAGAACCACCTCTTTGATGTTCATCGCCTCATGCTGGCGCAGCACCGCTGTCAGCTCATCCAGCGTGATCTGCTCGTGCATGAGGTTACGGTAAACAGGCTCACCATGTGACACCAGCACAACAGGAACCCCTTCCACCCATCGTCGGAACCGGTCACTACGCATGCGGCCTCTGCTGACTGCCCAGTTTAGCATCAGCAATGTGATGGCGGACACCATTCCGCCCACCAAAGTCGTATCAGCGCCAACCATGGCAGTCTGCACAGAGTTGCTGATCAGCAGAAGAACGACCAAGTCAAATGGCGTCATCTGGCCGATTTCCCGTTTACCAGAGATCCTCACACCAGTCAACAACCCAATATAAACCAGCACGGTGCGGATGATGATACCTATACCATCACCAAACGGCAAATGCGTTAAATCATGCCACATACAACAGCCTACTTATTTACCGAGGTAGCACTTGGGTCACTCGCGGCCACTTTTGCTGGGTTCCATGGGTCCATATGCACAACTACCTCGCATGGTGCCAGTTGCTCACGGATCTGCAATTCCAAGCTGTCTGCAATGGAGTGAGCCTCACCTAAGCTCATTTCTTCTGGCAGCACCACATGGAAGTCAACCTGACGCAGCGATCCTGTTTTTCGGCTTCTCAGCCGATGCCAATTCAACAGGCGTTTTTCGGCGTTAAGAATCGACTTAATCTTGCCTGTCTCTTCGGATGTTAGGCTGCGGTCCATCAACTGCTGTCCTGCCGTGCGCGTTAGCTTACCGCCGATGGTGCCAATCATGGTCGCTACAGCAATCGCAACAATGGGGTCGAGAACATTAAGTCCGGTGATGGCCACAACGAACAAGCCTAAAGCAACTCCTATCGATGTCATAACATCGGTAGACAAGTGATGGGCGTCTGCCTCAAGTGCTAACGAATCAGTGCTTCTGGCTACCTTGAAAAGATATCTGGAGACTATCCAGTTTACACCACCCGAGATGAGCATCACCGCGACACCTAACCAGGCGAACTCAACTTCAAAGCTTCGGTCTAAAATGGCGTGGATTTTTTTGAAGGCCTCGTAAGCTATCCAAAACGCTGCAAACACGATAAGAGCAGCCTCTATGGCACCCGATATACTTTCGGCTTTACCATGGCCATATTGGTGTTCTTTGTCTGCTGGCCTGTCGGATATGCGCACGCATACCCAGGCGATCATAGCCGCTACTAAGTCGAGACCGCTGTGGATGGCTTCAGAAATAATACTCACTGAACCGCTCATAAACCCGACGATGAGTTTCATGACGATTAGGCAGCTATTGGAGACAATAGAAACAGTAGCGGCTTTACGCTTGGCGTGGTTTGATACGATAGCTGTGCTCATATGGACCTCTAGATCAAAGTCAGTTTGGTCGATGAGGCCACTGCGGGTAAGTGCTTTATACCCACCTGACAACAATCCCCGTGGCTGTTCTCATCTCATCCTGCTATACCGCTTAACAGAAAAGAATCCCACGCGGTTGTGTTTATATATCATTATACCGAACACTTTTTAAACAAAACGGTGCAGGCAAGAATTGTGTATGGATATATGAGCTTCAGTTGTTTGGCAGGCGTTCCAGCTTGGTAAGCCATTCGTCAAAGAAAGGGCAATCACACCGAATACGATCGACACCTATGAACTCAGCTAGAAGCGGACCAATTTCATACTTATTATAA
>CAZFLA010000010.1:0-48134 GCA_964519405.1 uncultured bacterium | reverse complement strand
GCTGTCGTGTGGATTCATTCCAACCATCTACATACTGAAAGACCTGTACATTGGAAAATAGCAGAGACTCATATTCATGTTGCTGAACATACGGAATGACTTTATCTTTGTCATAGTTGCTGATGTGATTCTTAATAATTCCATGAATCGCATCCTCAACCTCGCGTTTCGTGCGTCCTTTGCGGCCTTTCAATCCATACATATCAACAAATGTCGTAACATAGTCGAAATTCCGATATACGTTTTTGATATGCTGAGCAATTCTATCAATAGTGACTCCGCCTCCGCCCTGTCTGTTGATATCAGCCCCAATAAGTGTTGAGCACACATCGACTTGGAATTGCTGGAGATGGGGTTGTATGCACTGGTCAACGAACGCTTTTTCTGTATATCCCTCACAGATCACAATCAGTCGCGTCATAACATACTCTCTAGGGTAATGTTAGTCCATAACTCAGACAACATAGACTCATCATCCAGCCACTGTTGATACTGGTCCCTCGACAAGCGATTTTGCGTTGTCGCACCATTGACCATCTTTGCCACGATGATGTTATCGATATGGAAACAATCAACCATAAATGGAGATTGAGTTGCTATCATGATCTGTTTTTCAGAAGCTATCCGTTCTATCATTGACGCAACAAGGCGTATCGCATACGGATGAAGCCCCAACTCGGGTTCATCGATAAAGAGCACATCAGGCAGCACCTCATATGGCATGTTCAACAGTGTGATCAGGCAAAACATTCGTAATGATCCATCTGATGTTAAGTTTGGTCCATATGTCTTGTCGCTGTAACGGCTTCTCCACCGAAGTTGTATCTTGCCATAAGCTGGCTGCATGGCAAAATCAACAAATCCAGGCATCACACGAGCTATTTGTTTGGTTATGACCGTATAGCGTCTAATATCATTTTGCTGTAGGTTCCACAATACCGATGCCAGATTTCCACCATCACTCCGCAGCCATGTACAATCATCAATATCCCATGCTCGTCGAATAAAGGCGTTTTTCGACGTGTCATGAAACTGGTATGTCACGCATCTCTTCAGTAAGCTGGCAATAATGCGTGCCGTTTGGTTACCGGACACAGCCTCCAGCAATGCAGACTCCCGGTTGGGTGTCGCTAATTCAACCATGTTTGCCGATGTATCACGTGATTTTGCAGTATACCGGTATGCTTCATGAACGAATAATAGCGAGTCGTCTGAGCTGACATGGGTTAATGCAAACTCGTAATCATTAAGACCGAGTTTCGTTTCTATGGAAACAGATGCATCTATGCGTGGTGTATTTCGCACACCCATAAAGAGTTGGTCATCACCACCACCATTCTGAGCAACATACTCCTGTAAGTTTTGTCCACGCATCATCCACCCAAGCATCTCGAAAAAGTGAATGAAATTCGATTTTCCAGACCCATTCGCACCGATTAACACAGATAACTGTGGCAGTTCGAGCTTTTCAACGCATTGAATGCTGCGAAATCCGTTAATACTTACTTGTTTTATTCGGCCTGACAGTTTTTCGGTTTGAGGTGAATTGATGTCCAACGTAATTCTCCAGACTGTGGACCGCAGTTATCTACGATGCCCTCATAGATAGTAATCTATCGATGATACTATTTTTACATATACACGAATTGAATATTGCTGTTCAATTGTCAACACCATTTTATATGCCGCAATCTGCATATCGCCACCATTCATAGAGCCTTCTAAACACATCCCACATTTCATTGTCCTCCGTTTTGTGATTCCAGACTGTAATCCACAGACAACACCGCCCAGAGCTTATGGAGCACTGCAGGATGACTCTACGACCGGGACATATTAAGACATTCGAGGGCATTGGGTATCTTATAATAAACTAAGTAAATGTTCTAAATGTACTATTATCATAAGGAGATGCTCATGAAACCAGCAGTTATTGCCAGTCTGTTAGCGCTAACAGTCTGCTCAAGCTTAAGCTGGGCTGTGCCATATGATCAGGCCGATCAGCGTGCAGTTCAACTGCTTAATCAGATGACACTTGACGAAAAACTATCCTATATCAGCGGTGGAAATACAGGACTCGATATAAAGCCCATTCCTAGGCTTGGTATACCACAGATCATCATGTCCGACGGTCCATCTGGTGTCAGGTGTTACGGACCAGCCGCCGCACTTCCCGGTGGCATCACCCTCGCCGCCACATGGAATAAACTGCTTGCACATGAGTATGGTGTCATCATGGGCAAGGAAGCCAGGGCACGCGGTGTCCACATAATGCTTGGTCCTGGTGTAAACATCACACGCTCACCCATGGCAGGACGCAGTTTTGAGTATTTCGGCGAAGACCCCTATCTCGCATCCGAAATCACAGTGCCATGGATCACCGGACTTCAATCGCAGGAAGTTCTGGCCACGGTAAAACACTTCGCAGCGAACAACCAGGAATGGGACCGCAATAACGTCAGCTCCGAAGTTGATGAGCGAACCCTGAGAGAAATCTATCTTCCAACCTTTGAAGCGGCCGTGACCAGAGCACACACCGGATGCGTCATGGATTCATACAACCTCCTAAACGGTATTCATGCGTCTGAAAACTCATGGCTGCAGACTAAAGTGCTCCGACAGGATTGGGGTTTCAAAGGTATATGCATGTCTGACTGGGGCGCAGCACACAGCGCAGTCGGCTGTGCATTGGGCGGCCTAGATCTTGAGATGCCTAACGGTGCATTCATGAACATCCAGAACCTCAAAAAGGAAGTTCTATCTGGTAAGGTTCCCGAAAGAATCATAGATGAAAAGGTTCGGCGAATATTGCGCACATGCATCCAGGCAAACTTCTTTGACCGCCCGCAAACACTAAGCAACATACCAAAAGACAATCCCGACAGCGATGCATTCACTCTGAAGGGTGCGCGAGAAGGTATGGTTCTGCTTAAGAATGCAAATAACTTCCTGCCACTCGACAAGAGCAAGGTTCATCATGTTGCTGTGGTTGGCCCTAACGCTCATCCTGCTGTTTACAGCGGTGGCGGAAGCGGCTACACTGGCGCGTTTCGAACCGTAAGCATCTTCGACGGAATCAAAACAGTTGTCAGCAATAGCTCAACAGTATCATACGCCAGCGAATCATTGCCTGTTGGCTCTGCCAACATGGAAGTCTTCGATAACAAAACACTCTCTGGCAAGCCGGTATATACAGCCACTGCCGAGAGTATCGACAATAAGTGGACCGGCTCCAACGGACCAGGATTATCTCGCGGTGATAACTTCTCAGTGCGCTGGACATTCACAGTAAACACAAAGAAAGTTGCGACTTACGAGTTCACAACAACATCCGATGACGGTGTTCGCGTATTTGTTGACGGCAAAAATATCATCAACAACTGGTCAGACCACGCTACATCCCACGATTCAGGCTCAGCGACACTTTCTGCTGGCGATCACAAGGTTGTCGTTGAATACTACCAAGGCACTGGCGAATCTGTGATGCAGTTCGCCTGGCGCCCATATGTCACGGCTGACGAAAAAATCGCTGCTCTAGCAGACCAAGACCTAGTTGTCTACTGTGCTGGGCTTAATGACAGCCTTGAGGGTGAAGGACACGACCACGCATACGGCATGCCAGCATACCAAGTGACTGAGATACAGCGCATTGCCAAGGTGAACCCGAAGATTGTTGTGGTCATCAACAGCGGCTGCGCCATGTCTTGGGATGGCTGGCTGAATAAGGTTCCTGCAGTGTTACAGGCATGGTATCCTGGTCAGGAAGTTGGACGTGCTGTGGCCGACATCATATTCGGTGATGTCAACCCATCTGGTAAACTTCCTGTCACATTTGAGAAACGCCAGCAAGACAACCCAACTTACAAATACTACAGCATCAATAACAAACAGACCACACCATACACCGAAGGGATCTTCGTGGGATACCGTGGGTTTGATAAGAACAATACAAAACCAATGTTCCCATTTGGCTTTGGACTTTCATATACCACCTTCAAGTTCAGCAATATCCATGTGCAGTCCATCGGCACAGGTGCCAACAGAAAGATCCTTGTAAGCTGCAGCGTCACCAACACCGGTAAGCGAGCTGGTGCAGAGGTTGCTCAGTTATACGTTCAGGATAATGTCTGCTCTGTACCGCGCCCTATTCATGAGTTGAAGGGTTTTGAGAAGGTATACCTTGAGCCAGGAAAATCAGGCGAAGTTCACTTTACGCTTACCCCACGTGATCTCTCTTTCTGGGATGTAAAGACCAGTAAGTGGGTCGCAGAACCAGGTAAGTTTACAGTCTGCATCGGCAATAGTTCCCGCAATCTGCCGCTTAAGAGCAGCTTTGTGTGGTGATACACAAAAGGCGGGCCAAACGGCCCGCCTTCCTCAGTTAGCCGATATTCGCTGCTAAGCTAATACGGCTGCGATGTCCTGCTCTGGAGTGCTGACGGGTTTGATATCGAAAGCATCAACCAGCACCTGAAGTGCTGCAGGCTTGATAAACGCCGGCAGGCTTGGTCCCAACCGAATGTCTTTTATTCCCAAATGAAGCAATGTCAGCAATATCGCGACCGCCTTCTGCTCATACCAACTCAGGATTAAGCTCAATGGCAGCTCATTGACGCCGCAGTTGAAGGCCTCAGCCAAGGCAACCGCCACGCGAATAGCCGAGTAGGCATCATTACACTGCCCCATATCGAGCAGCCGAGGTATACCGCCGATTTCGCCAAACTCCAGCTTATTGAACCGGAACTTTCCGCAAGCCAGAGTAAGAATCACACAGTCCTGTGGGATCTGCTGCGCCAGGTTGGTATAGTAGTTTCGCCCCGCTCTTGCGCCATCGCATCCGCCGACCAAGAAGAAGTGCTTGATGGCACCAGCTTTCACCGCATCAATCACAACATCCGCCACGCCTAGAACGGCGTTGTGACCGAAACCGACGGTGATGTACTGCTCTGGCTCATCAGCATCGAACCCCGGTGCCTCTAGAGCAGCTTTGATGACCGCACTAAAGTCGCGTCCATTAACATGCTGAACTTCAGGGTATGCAACCATACCTGTTGTGAATATCCGCTGCTTGTAGACAGGTGAGGGCTCTTGAATACAGTTTGTAGTCATCAACACCGCGCCTGGGAATTTACTGAATTCCTTAACCTGAACCTGCCATGCACCGCCATAGTTACCTACGAGATGTTTATATTTATTGAGTTCAGGGTATCCGTGTGCAGGCAGCATCTCGCCGTGAGTGTAGATGTTTATGCCAAGACCTTCGGTTTGCTCGAGCAGATCGGCAAGGTCACGCAGATCGTGACCAGATACGACGATCGCCTTGCCTTTGACGGGCGTCACGCGAACCCTAGTTGGCACAGGGTGGCCGTATGTTCCCGTGTTGGCCTTATCAAGCAGCTCCATAACCTTAAGATTGAGTGCACCAACTTCCAAAGCCAAGGCTAGCAATTCATCGGCTGTTGGTGACGGCGCCATGGCGCGGTCAAATAGTTCGAAAGTAGATCGGTAAATGCCTGTGTCTTCTTGACCCAACCGAGCTGCATGATGTGCATATGCTGCGGTTCCCTTTAGACCATATATCGTGGTCTCAACTAAGCCGGCTAATACATCGCCTAAGGCCGATGTCCGCGCTTCGATACCAACCTGCTTGGCCTGCTGCTCCATTTGCTCAACGGCGTTCCCTGGTGTGAACTCACAGATACTTGGCACGGGCCCTACCGCAGCACCTGCAGCCGCTGCTGCCTGCTCATATCGAGCACGCGTTTCATCTCTATGCCACACTAATTCCGCAACCTGCAGTGCCAACCGGTCGGGATCGAAATTAACATTAGTCACCGCGGTGAATAACGCATCGATAAGTGCTCGTTGCGCCTCTATACTTGGCGCTGCTCCAGTTTCAAATCCCAGCCGTCCCCAGTGAGCCAACCCTTCGGCCACAGCCATCAATACATCCTGCATAGCTGCCGTTGTTTCATTCTTACCGCAGACTCCGCGCACTGTACATGCTAGACCGTCTTTTGTCTGTTCGCATTGGTAGCAATACATAGATAGTCTCCTTAATGAGATTGGTTTTGTTTATCTACGGTCACTTCGGGCGACAAAGCAACCTTATCTAGAGTGGTCTGGTGAAAATAGCGACTCACCTCAAAGTTAACACGATGAAGAAGGTCACCCATTACGCATTGAGTATGGCACATGGGACGCCCTAACAAGCAATCACAAGTGTCCATTTCGCCCTCAATGGCTATATAGATGTCGTATAAGCTGATTTCATGACTCGGTTTAGCCAGAGATAATCCCCCCTTGGGTCCGCGCTGCCCAGATAATACCCCAGCTTTAACAAGCCGTTGGCACACTTTCGAGAGGTGCGCTTGGCTGACCTGAAGTGATTGTGCGATATGCGTTACCGAGACCGCCTCATCGCTGTGTGAGACGATAGCCATTGCATGCAGCGCTAATGACACAGCCTCCGACACCTTAAGTAACCCCAATGGTGATTCCTCCAAGCTATTTAGGTATTACTACTCCACAATACCATAATTTATTATTTGATTACCACCCAATATCGCCTACCGAAACAAATTGCGCGTTTATCTGTGTTTCACTAGTCATCAGAGTCAATTGCAAAACAGCTATGATGCCGTGTTTATTTTGCAACAGTAGAAAAAAACAGTTAGGTGGGCTCATGATTACCCGTCATGACCGATGGTGAAGACGCATCCATGCGCCGGCCGGAGTGAAGCGACGCCGGCCGCTTTTGATCAGCCGTGCGGTGCAGGAACCCGCACGAGACGCAGTTCACGGAGCGTCAGCTCCCGGAACGTAGTCGTGTGGGTGACTAAACCCGCGGCGTCATAACTATCTTGTGATGCACTCACTAGTCATCATATTAAAGATGAGCATTCCTCGCGTTACTGTGCCAAATTGTAATTATGTACAATATAGTGGTGAGGTGCGGGATAACCGCACTGCCTTCGCAGGTGTCTTACTGAATAGTGATGGTTCGACACGTTGAGGTGATATTGTGCGTTTGAAAAGCATCTTCCCGTATTTTGGCATTCTGGTTTTTTCCGCGTGTTTACATGCACAGACAAAACCTGGTCAAGGTGTATATACCCCACCTGCAGGAGCAGCGCAGAAATGGAGCATCGATGATGCACACAGGTTAATATGGCAGGATAAACCATACCAACCTGTATGTTTCAGCTTCACTCCCGAAAGCACAGTGAAAGACGCCCCAACCACTGCCATCGACACTGACGCAGCTAAGCTCAAAGCGATCATAGACGCGGGAGCAACTTCCGTATGGCTGGTGCCTAAGACTTCCATAGCCGCGGAAGTACCCGCAGCTTGGCAGAAGATCATCGACCAGCTCGAGGCTGCCGGAGTTACTTACGGCGTAAGCCTAGGTTCTGATACGCTCTCCATTGCAAATGGATACTTTATAGCGCCCAACATTAACCGGATGAGCAATGTTAGCTCCAGCGGCACCGTAACGTTCAGAGCCCCAAAAGCGGTTAGAGCAGCAGTTACTTTTGTTGATCCTCACGATGCTTCGGCTAGCGAGATAAGAAGCGTAAAGGTGGAACGAGGCGTCGGTCGATATTCCGTTCAAGATGTCCGCACGCCCTCAGGAGTAGTGCTTGTCTATCCCTACGGCCCGCTGGCAGACGACCAGGGTTGTTGGCCGGATGTTTGGTCTGAGTTTGACCAATGGCGTGATACCACCCTAATGGTGTTAAAGCAACTGAAGTTCGGACCTGGATTACGTTTCTTCTCAGATCCTATAGGACAGTTCACTCCTCCTATTGATGGAATTGGACTGATACCATCAAATCCGATGTATACAATAGGTTTCGAAGCCTACCTGCGCGAGAAATACCAGACCATAGAGAATTTAATGTCATCGTGGAGTATGAGTGAACGTGATTTCAATTCATTCCGCGATGCGGCGCTCAACATTCCTTTATGGTGGGGCAACAAGGGGCTGCGTTCCATATGGAATGCAGAGAAGAACACAACACGTCGTGTAGAGTCCACAACCTGCAGCATTTGGGCTGACACTAATGGCTATATTCAAGCATCTATGCGTCAGGCACAAGACAAGGTATCGACCATTCTGCACTCAACCATTGCAGATGTGCCTGTGCTTACCAACTGGCGTCAACCTTCAGCAGTATATGTAAATATCCAGCAGCCCACTGCTATCGATGGCATCATGGTCATCAGCCCAACCGATGACCGTAATGTTACAGCAAAGTCTGTGGCTTTTGCAGCTGGGCAGGTCGGCGAAAATGTCAGGCCATATATGTTGATGCTGGCTCAATCACCAACAACTGCGTCGCAAGTAGCTATCAGTGATCAGATCGGCGCAATCCCCATGTATCTATCTGCGGGTGCACGGTCGATCATATGGAATGGCATGAATAGTCCTGCAGCAACCGAAGTGCAAACCATTAAGAACGCTCTCCAACAAAATGATGCAGCCTGCACAGCGCCTCCTCGATTGCTGTACTACCCTAAAGAAGCGGATGCATTCATCCTAAAGAACCAATTGCCCGGCGGGATTTGGTGGGTACCGACAATTCGTGAAGGATCGATTGTCGATGTTGGTCCCAACTACCGATCTTATATGATGAAGAGCTCATTGGGAGACACACAAGTCATCTGGAGTGCCACAGATTCCCGAAAAACAGCATTTAAGCTCCTCGAGCCTCGCCAGATTTATGTCACTGATGCTGCAGGGCAAGCGATCGCCGTTGCCATCAAGAACAAGGAAATCAGTCTTAACTTAGGCTTGAATCCCACCGTCTTCAGAGGCGCTGGAATACTAACCCCTCAGGAATCGGTTGAAGATGTCATAGTGAATTTAGCGAAGCTGATAAAGACCGCGCAGGACAGAAAAATAGATCCTCAGGAAGCCAAGTATCGACTGAACCAAGCACAAGATGGGCTAAAGAACGGCCAGGTATTAGCTGCCTACCTCATCGCTAACTCGGCATTAACTGCGCTTGAGGATAAACTCGCCAACTACTTGTGGTATGAACCAGAAACGAGCAACGAAACAAACTTCGACGATGGACGAGTAGGTGCTTGGGCGTCTGGCGGAGCGACTTTACGGGTAAATAACCCTAACGATCCTCAAGCTAGAGGTTACTACGTTCGATGGAATTTAAATGTTGCCATGGATGGGCAATACCATGTATGGTTGTCTCGACGTATTGATAATAGCTCCCCGCTGGAATGGACGGTAGACGATGCTGCCTCAGTTGCGGCATCAAATGTTCAGCCTGTGGGTACATATGCAAACGGGTTTGGTTGGTATCAATTGGGCACAGTGCGCTTAGCACCCGGAAAACACACCATTGAAGTAAGGGTCACAAAGCGGGTTGGCGGTGCTGACACAAACTACAGTGCAGAACTAGATGCTTTATGTGTGACGCCAAACAATCTTGTTCCTAATGGGGCGCTGCGCCCGTCTGTGGAGTAAACCGCTTTATAATGACACAAAACATGAAAGATTCGACCACCGTTCGGTTTTTCCGATCTGCGCGAGTCGCCTTTAGTGAGCTGTTCACCTACCTAGGTTACACTGTAATGAACAGTTTCATGTGGTATCTCGTGTTTGGCTTGCTGGTTCTATTTCAAATATGGGTATTTAAGACATACAGCCGGTTCCAAGAATATCCGCTATATGCCTTAATCGCTGCTGCCTTATCCACATCGCTGCTGAGCATTCAGTGGGGCTGCAGTTGTGCTGTTACTCGCGAAATCGAGGAGCACGATATACCAAGCTTTGGAATGTATTTCGCCGCGCTAAAGAGAACTGCATTTAGCAGCTTTATACTCGGCTTGATGCAGAGCTTTGTTTTTCTTGTATGTGTCTGCGGTGTAGTTTTTTATTGGAATATGCAGCCGGTTGCGTTTAAGCTTGTTTCGGTTGTGTGTTTCTACATCACTGTAATGTGGGCATCTGCGTGTATCTACCAGCATCCGCTTCTGCTTGAGCACCTTCCCGGTGGAGCATACCATGGCGAAGACCGCAAGCGCGGCATGTTTTTCTCAGTCATCCAGCGATCTGTTTACATGATGATGGCAAATCTGCCGTATAGCCTAGCTGCATTAACTGGGCTTATTGTGTGGTGTGTTCTGTGTGTGGTGACTATAATACCTATGGTATTGTTCATGCATGTTGGAGCCGCTTCATTTGCTGAAACTTGGACGCGCCGACTGTTGATGCGTTACGATGTCATCGAAGACACACAACTATCGTTATTGAATGATACATCGTCGGATAAAGCGACAAAGATCGGAGATTAAGTATATGCCAGAAATTACCTGTGTAGGAATCTTGGTAGCTGATGTTGTGGGGCTGCCCATTGACAGCATTCCCGAGCGTGGAAAACTCAGCCTTGTGGAACGTATGGAGCTGCATTCCGGTGGCTGCGCTGCCAATACAGGCATCGGCTTGGCGAAGATCGGCATCGATACTGCAGTCATCGGTAATGTCGGCAACGACGGTTTTGGCGACTTCATGGTCAACACATTGGCCGCAAACGGCATCGACCCATCGGGTATGCATCGCGATCAAAGCGCAGCCACAAGTTCCACCATGGTCATGGTAGATAGTGAAGGTGAACGCACTTTCCTGCATTATCTCGGAGCAAATGCAACCTTCTGCGAAGATGACATCAATATGGACATTTTGTATAATAGCAAGCTGGTTCACATAGCAGGGTCATTGCTCATGCCTACGTTCGATGGTCAGCAGACCGCCAACGTGCTTAAAAAAGTAAAACAAGCTGGTGTATTGACCAGTCTCGACACGGCGTGGGACAGCACAGGTCGCTGGATGGAGTTGATTGCTCCTAGTCTGCCTTACCTAGACTACATTGTGCCCAGTATCGAAGAGGCTAAAATGCTTACCGGCAAAACTCAGCCTGACGATGTAGCCAAAGTGCTCATGGAAGCAGGTGTAGGCTGCGTAGGCCTAAAGATGGGCAGCGAGGGGTGCTATGTACGAACCGCAACCCAGGAAGTTCGCATACCTCGATTTACAGTTAAGGCCATAGATGCCCTAGGTGCCGGCGATTCCTTTGCGGCAGGTTTCCTAACAGGCGTTGTTAAGGGTTGGGACATCGAACAGACGGCACGATTTGCAAACGCTGTCGGCGCTTGCTGTGTGATGGCTGTCGGTGCCACCACCGGTATCCGCTCCATGCAAGACACCTTGCAGTTCATTAATGATTTTCAAAATAACGAATAATATAAGGACCTTCGAAATAGATGCTGACCACTCATGAGCTTCGAACCAAGTATCTCGAGTTTTTCGTAAGTAAGGCGCACTTACATCACCCTTCAGATAGCCTAGTGCCTAATGACCCGTCACTGCTATTTACTAGTGCCGGAATGGTGCAGTTCAAACCCTACTACATGGGCACGGCCATACCACCGTCGCGTCGATTGACCACCGCGCAGAAGTGTCTCCGCACCACTGACATCGATGAGGTTGGTGATAATTCGCACCTCACCTTCTTTGAAATGATGGGCAACTTCGCTTTTGGCGATTACTTCAAGAAAGAAGCTATTGAGTGGGCATGGGAGTTCTTAACCCAGGTGCTCGGTATATCTGTAGACCGCTTGCGGGTTACCGTGTTCAAAACCGATGAAGAGGCATATGGACATTGGCTTCGCGTTGGTATGCCCGAGAACAAGATATTTAAGTTCGGTGAGAAGAGCAACTATTGGCCAGCGAATGCCATTAGTGAAGGTCCCAGCGGACCATGCGGACCATGTTCAGAGATATTCTTTGATACACGCCCTGAACTGTCGGCTACCCCAGACGGCGTGTGGGATGATGCGCGTTGGATGGAAATATGGAACCTAGTTTTCACCCAATTCAACCGCAAAGATGACGGCACAATGGATCCCCTGCCCCAGTGCAATATTGACACAGGCATGGGTCTTGAGCGTACCGCGACAGTGCTCGCTGGAGCATCAAGCGTATTTGATACAGATGCTTTTGCGCCAATCATCGCCCAGATCGAAAAACAATCTGACTTAAAATACGGCAGGACAGACTCCGCAGTAGATGTCGCGGTGCGTCTCTTGGCAGACCATATCCGAAGCACCACGCTCTGCATTGCCGACGGAGTTCTTCCATCAAATGAAGGGCGTGGATATGTATTACGCCGCCTCATTCGCCGCGCCATACTGAAAGGCGTTAAGACGCTGCATTTTAAAGGGCAAGTGATGCCATCGCTGGCTCCAACGGTCATCGAGTCGCTGGGCAGTGTTTATCCAGAGCTGCACGAGCGCAGCACCCACATCCTGGGCACGTTAGAGGCTGAAGAAGATCGCTTCCGCAGGACGATCGACAGCGGATCAGACCGCCTTAACGAAATCCTGACTTCTGATGAAGTGAAGCAGAGCAAAAAGCTCGATGGCGCAGTCGCCTTTAGCCTCTACGACACCTACGGCTTCCCATATGAGCTGACAGAGGAACTTGCTGCAGACCACGGCATTACGGTAGACAAAGCAGGATACAACACCGCCATGGAACAGCAGAAGCAGCGAGCTCGCAGTGCTAGTGCCATCGCATCGCAATTATTCGGCAACCAGACAGACCTAAAACACCTGCCGGAAATCGCCCGCAGCACAGAGTTTGTCGGCTACCATGAGGAGCAGTGCGAAGCCGAAGTTATCATGCTTCTGGCTGGTAAAGATGCTGTTAACAAAGCCGGTGAAGGCGACAAGGTAGCGGTATTACTCAACAAAACCCCCTTCTATGCGGAATCTGGTGGCCAGGTTGGTGACCGCGGTTTCTTCACAGTCACAAATGGCCCCGTTCTGGAAGTGCTTGATACAAAGAAGGTAGATGGGTGCCACCTCCACCTCGTGGTGGTAAGCTCTGGTGAACTGCATGTTGGCGACAAGCTTCACGCAAAAATCGACTCAACGCGCCGTGCAGCCATCAAACGCAACCACACCAGCACTCACCTGCTGCAGGCAGCACTGCGCAGAGTTCTGGGAGAGCACGTACATCAGGCCGGTTCACAGGTTGATGATGAGCGGCTTCGGTTTGACTTTACTCACACCAGCGCACTAAGCCCAGATGAAGTAGAGCATGTGGAAATGCTGGTTAACCAGTATATCCTTGCCGGTAGTGATGTCACCATCGCCACCGATGTACCGATAGCCCAAGCACGAGAAATGGGCGCTATGGCGCTGTTCGGCGAAAAATATGGCAATAATGTGCGCGTCGTTCAGGTTCCAGGAATCAGTATTGAGTTATGCGGTGGTGTCCACCTCAGCAACACCGGACAAGCTGGTCTGTTCAAAGTGGTCAGTGAGTCTTCTGTAGCGGCTGGTGTGCGCCGTATCGAGGCGGTTACCGGCTGGGGTGTCTACAACCTCATCACACAGCAGCAGCAACTCGCCAGCGAGCTGTCCGATGCGCTGAAGTGCCAGCCCAACAAACTCGTTGAGACGGCATACAAGCTGAACGAAACGCGTCGCGAGTTAGAGCAGACGGTAAAAGAGATGAAGTCTCAACTCGCTCAGCAAGATGTTGATAAACAGATATCTGAGTTCAACGGACTGAAACTTATGGTTGCTTCGCAGACCGATGTCGAAGCAGAAACACTAAGCAGTTTAGCCGATAATGCCATCAACGAAGGTGTTGACATTGTTGTGTTGACTGCTAACAACGGCGGTAAAGTGCTGTTTGCAGTGAAGCTCAGCGATGCAGCCATCAAGGCAAAACTGCATGCAGGCAACATCGTCAAGGTTCTGGCCAAGATGACCGGCGGCGGCGGCGGTGGGCGTGCTGATTTCGCTCAAGCTGGTGGAAAGAACGCAGATAAGCTGCCAGAAGCGATTGCTGCCCTTTCGGATACTTTAGCGGCTATGTACCAACCTGCTTAAGGGATTGGGGGCTGCCGCATTTATTGAATTCGGCAGCCTAAAAACATCGTGTGGGCACTATAAGTTAGCTTGTCCAGCGGTGATAAGGAAATCCGGCAAATTCATGTAGAGTTCACCCGAATGCGGTGATGATCGGGAACTAAACTATACGGCCATAATTATGAACACAATACATCATTTGCTCGTAAGTAATAATATAACAATGGAGATGTTCCTCCATCGATAAGAAAGGTTCCTATTCATGAAAAAAGCATATATCTATTTAGCGGTTTTAGGGTTCTCGGCATCTGTGTTAAGCAGTGCAAGTTATGCGCAAAACAGCCAGAAGGTGCTTCAAAAAACCATTGAGCTGTATTCCAAAGCAACATCAATGCAATCAGAGCTTCAGATTAACACAGAGCAGGTCATGTCTGGTAAAGAACACAAAGAGACGATTTATGTCAGCGGATCGTTCCAAAAGCCACTAAGCTTCCGCTCTGAAATTCGAAGCAACGCACAAAAAATCGCTGCCGTAATTGTCTGTGACGGCAAGCTGTTATCGGTGTTTGACTGCAAGAAGAATACCTATTTTCAGGTAAAACCAACTGCTCAAGCAGGACCTCAAGCTCCCGGCACAGGCAATCCTGCTCAAACAGCCATGATGTTAAAAATGCTGTTTCCAACCGATACTAAGGTTTCATCCAGCGGGTCGAACTATGTGCTCACAAGCACAAAATCATCGAGCATGAATAACGCCAAGCAGAGCATGACGGCTACAGCAGCCATTGATAAAGCGTCAGGACAGTTACGATCATTATCAATCGTAAACACCGGAAATAATGGCAAAGGAACATCCATGAAGCTGGTGCAGTCATTTACCATCCGATCCCAGAAGATTAACACTAAAATTGCCCCTGGAGTATTTCACTTTACAGCACCAAAAGGAGTAAAAAAAGTGGAAGCGCCGAAAATGGGCGGAGCAGGCACAATGCCTCAAAAGCCAACCAAATAGGAGCCAAACGTAATATGCCAATTGCAGATATCCAATCGGCCATCGTTACAGGGGCAGGACGCGGCATCGGCCGCGCCTGCTCCATAGCGTTAGCCGAACATGGAGTAAAGCAGCTGCTATTAACTGCACGCAGTGAAAATGAGCTGAACGAAACAGCAGCACTATGTATGAAGTATGGCTGTGAAGCGGTATGCGTAAGCATCGACATCGCAGCCGATGACGCACCGTCTGCCATCGTAGATGCCGCTCTAGCGCACTTTGGGCGTATTGACTTACTGGTTAACAATGCCGGATGCGCCATATTTGGGCCGCTGGCAGATACCTCGGACGACGACTTCGATATCCATTATCGCACCAATTTGCGAGCACCTTTCCGCTTAACCCGAGCGGTCATCGGCCACATGATGCCTCGTAAACGCGGTGCCATTATGAATATCGCCAGTTCGGCATCACTAAAGCCATATCAGAACCAAGGAGCCTACACAGCCAGTAAACATGCTTTACTAGGCATGACTAAGTGTTGGGCCATGGAGATGCGGCCTTACAACATTCGTATGTCCTGCATATGCCCCGGCGGGGTAGACACTCAGTTAGCCGCTGAAAGCCATGCCTCACGCGATAAGTCAGGATGGATACAACCAGCCGACATCGCCGATGGTTTGATCTACTGGCTTCAGCAGCCAGACAACATCACTACCGACGTCATCACAATCAGGCGGTTTGCCTCAGAACCTTTATGAGCTGCCCACGACCGACACAAATGAAAGAGTATATCGGAGCAAGTAATATTGAGTAACACCCCAAAACAGTCGCACCTACCTGACGTTGCATCAAGCAAAGACGATCGTGGCATCACGATCCCTAAAGTTGGTGTGCGTAATCTGCGTATGCCATGCCAGGTAGATGGCATCAGCGACTACGCTGTTCCCACTGTTGCTGTGTTTTCGCTGACGGTATCGTTGGATGCACAAGCACGAGGCACTCACATGAGTCGGCTGGTAAACATCATTGATGAGCTGTGCGGTGTTCCTGTTACTTTGAATTCGCTTAAGCACGCCGCACAAAACGCTGCGCAAGCACTGAACACAGACTCGGCACAGATCACCGCAGCTTTCCCCTACTTTGTGTGCAAAAAAGCGCCTGTGTCGGGACAGTCAGGTGTGTTGGACATTGATATGCAGTGGGACTGCCGTTTATCAGGCGGTGAGTATCTGCAGAGGGTTACACTGAAGGTACCTGTGCAGTCGTTATGCCCATGCAGTAAGGAAATATCTTCGGTTGGCGCGCATAACCAGCGATGCAACGTAGAGGTTCAACTAGACTTGGCTTCCGATGTCTGTCTATTCAACATAGACAAAGTCATCTCCGGCATTGAGTCCTGCGCCAGCTCTCCGCTTTACACGATGTTGAAGCGAGAGGACGAGCGGTATATCACCGAATCTGCATACAACAATCCGAAATTCGTCGAAGATATCTTGCGGGAGCTTGTTATCTTCTTTCGCGCGCTTCAGGGCATTACGCGATTTCGAATTGATGTGGAGTCTATTGAGTCCATACATAACCATAATGCATGTGCTTCAATCGAGGAAGATATCGCATGACACGCGCCATCATCGCATGTATCTTTTTGCTGATCAGCGGAATGGTGTCCGCAGCGCCGCAGCCTAGCGTACGTGTTCAATCAGCTAGGGACCCCTTATACGGCTGGACGTTCAACTACATCATTCGGTTTCGTGATTCCGAAACGGGTCAGTTCGACAACACAATCCAAGTGCACACCCAATCGGTGCTGTATACTGAGCTCTCTGAGCAAACACTGCTTGCTGCTTCTGACTTTGTTCAGTTGCTGAAGACGCATCTCGGACGTATGTTTCGCATATCCGAATCCGGAGGCCTTCACATTTGGCTATGCGATAACGGACAAAGCGGTGGACAGTTAAGCAAAGATAACCTGTATATTTTCAACATGGGCAATGAACGTACATCGGCTCAACGCTGCCGCGAGCTAGCTCATGAGTTAGGACATTCCGTTTTACCTGGCATTTGCGGGTATACTGAGCCAGAACCATGGGCAAACGGCTACCTCGGAGAACAGATGCTGCTGCGATGGCTTGAGGCATCTATGAAAGCCAGTCAACCGCAGCCGCAGCAATATTTCGGTGTTGCACAAAAGGATGTATCCGAGATGGTCACCAGCAGATATGAAAGTCTGCTCTCTGCATGGCGAACGGGGCAGTATACGGAAACTGATCTCAATCGGCGCGATGCCGTTGGTATGAAGGCATTAATCGGATTTATTGCCTATATACAGACGGTATACGGTGATGATATTTTATCTGAGAGTTTCCGCCGCATTATGGCGCCTAACGCCCAGGAAATGACAAAGGCCTTTAAGCGAAGTGTTGATGATGCGCTGCCTACCGAGTTGCGCATTTTGCAAACGACGAAACTCTATGTGCCTGCTTGCCGAATTTCCATAAACGGCCAAGCAGAACAGCTTGTAAAGAAGCCAGAATGGCGAAAAGTGGTCGTCATGGGTGCTCCTATATCGGTCAAATTGGATCCAACCGTCAGGAGCAAATGACATTGCAGCTAAACGCCGTTCACCGACAACCAAAGTATCGGTGTGGTAATATCACCTCAGATGCATTTTGCGTCAGGATGCACATATGAATAGAAACAAATTCGAAGATCTTATAAAGCAATATCAGCAAGAAGAACCATGTGCTGAGCAACTTCGCGGCGATGTGATGGCACTTCGGCGGCGATTAAGCGGTCTAACACAGGAAGGAGTTCCTCCAACCGACCAGAGAATGGTGCAACTACGGGAGGATCTTCGTGTTTTAGAACAGGAGATGCTGATTGCTGAGTATTTAGAGGACTGTATCCGAGCAACGCTAACCGAAAATTACATACAAGCCTCGTTAGCTGGTGATGATATGCTAGCTGATGGCGGCCAGGAGTATTAGATGTTTGCACTCAACTTCTACCCGGAACTATACGAGTCCGTTCTTAAAGAAGGACGTAAGACAGTAACTATCAGGCTGGGCGACAAAGCCTGCAAATATCAATCCGGACAGATTGTGTGGTTAACAGTCGGGCATCGGTTCTCTCGTCGGACGAAACTATACACGGCTGTTTTGGACAGAGTAGAAGTCAAGCCGATATCTGACCTCAGCCCTCGTGATATATCACGGGAGAACAGCCAATTTAGAACGCAAGAGGATGTAAGAGACCTTTTAGAGCGGATACACGATCGACCTATCGCGCTTCAAGAACTGGTTACGGTGATTTATTTTTCCGCAATCGATGGCGCCTAGCAACATGCAACCAATTCAGGAGTGGACCTAAGAGATGATGATGTTCATAGCTGCAATGCTCGCTTTTATCGCACCGGTTAATGTAGAACCGGCACCCGATAGCAGCGTTAGCGACACTGTAGAAGTCCGTGTTACCACAGAGACACCTATAAACTCTGTGGAATTTCTATTGGATGGGAAATCCGTCGGAATCGATAGTTCAACCCCATACGTATACAACTGGGATACCCTATCTGGCGATGAGGGAGCACATACCGTATCGGTAGTGATGACCGATGAAAACAGCCAGACTGAGCGTAAAGATTTCAATTACACGGTTGATAACGGGCTAGGCCAAGGGTTAGACTATTGGATTAAGAACGCCAAAGATCAAATACCCACCACGAACCGTAAGGAACTTCTTGGTGCAGCCAAGCGTACATACAAGATTGATCCGAAGTCAGCCATGCCAAACGCACTGATGGCTCTTGCTACGCTGCGAAACGGCGATGTCCAAAAAGCTAAGCAATTCGCAGCTGCCGCATCGGCTATGACAATAGACAAGGATCTATTGTCAATCATGAATGTGTATTGGGTTGAATATGCCTTTACAGATGGCGTTGATGATGTTGAAAAGTTCAGCACACTCAAATCTGCCATTAATATGAACAAAATTGTGCTCACATCAGCACTTGAAAAGGCTGAAGCAACATCAGATACAGTAAGTGTTGCCGCTGCGAACCTGGCACTTAATAGGTTCGAAAAAGCTGCAGCAGAATACGCCAAAGCCGGCAAGAAGGGTAACACCGGAGACCGCAACATGGATGCCGCGATGTGCTGGCTGCGTGCTGGACGGTGGCAAGATGCCCAGGTTCAAGTAAACCTCACCAAAGCCGTCGATCCCACTAACCCGCGGTTGGCTCTCGTGCAGTCTGCCATCAAAAGCGCACAAGGAAACGGTGCTGATGACATTACCGCACTCAACAATATGACCAAACTCTCCGTGCCAATGTCGAACCTAAAACGCTATGTGCTCGTGGACATCAGCCTCAGATTGAGCCGTAACCCTGCGGAAAGCGTAGCTCTGCTTGAAAAAGCAATAGAAGCTGGCGACAAGAGTGCGTTGATGAACTACTACATGATGGTCGCCAAGACCGAACAACGCGAATACCCGGATGCCGATGTGGCTATCCAGAACGCGCTGAAGCAAGATATCATGTTCTTCGATGTATATGCACAGCGTGGTTTCACCGAAATCGCATTAGGCAATGTGCTTGATGCACAGAAGTGGTTTGATCTCGCCGACGCAGCCCGCACTGATGATCCTTGGGTTCTCGCTGGCAAGGCATTTATCAGCAGAGATTCTAAGCAGTCTCTGGAAATGGCGAAGAAAGCCGTTGATGGCCTGCCAAACATTCCATGGCCTATGGTCGTTCAAGCATACGTAATGAACCGCAACGCCGGCAACAACTACGATCAGCAAACCGCTGCGAATGCAATCATGGAGAAAGCGCGAGCGCTCGATAAGCGCAACTTCGATATGGTGATTGTGCGCACCCAGATGGAAACTAGCCAGATCATGCGGCGATTTGGACGCAAACAGCCATTGCCAATGGCATACTAGACTTCATGCTTAAGTGCCCCGCCAATCGGCGGGGGCACTTTTTTATGTACATCTCTAGTTGTCAGCCTGATAATGCATCCCGCACTATCGGAATACCAGTTTCCTCTTACGCCCCTTAAACATACGCTTCTGCCTCAGTAAGCAGCACATAACCCAGATGGTTGCTTCGCCGCTGCACCGGCATTCAGCGCACCAAAAAACCCACGGCTGCATGCTTTGCAGAAGTCCTCATACAGTGATTACACAGTCTAGATGGTTCGCTCAGAGATGCTATTGAAGCTGGCTAACTACTGAAGATATCTTTATGCCTTCAGCGAGCTTGCCATCGCATCCTATTTGGATCTTTACAAACTGCAGTTTGTTGCCATTGCCTGAGTATAGACTTCGCAGCCAATAGAGCTTACCGCTGATGACACACGGCCGTATTTCGCCTCTGCGCAGCTCGCCGGCGGTTTTGTTGGCTATCTTCACAAACTCCGTGCTTCCCATTTGAGGTTTCGCAAAGTCCACTCGCCAGATATTAATGGCATCAGAGGCCAGGTACCCGCGTATTCGGGTATCTGTCGCAGACATCTGATACGGCAATAGGCTTAGCCAATAACCGTTGCATGTCGTGCGCCAAGGTTCAATCTGCTTCGTTGAAGGTAACGGTATAGTGCGTATCGGCACCACGGCGGGTTGTTCACTAGCCGGTCTATCAACAACGGGTAACGCCCACCCTTGCACGAGAGCCAGGATAGACATGTAATCAGAGCCGATCACAGGTAAGTCAGCGGGACCGTCGATAAACATACTTGGAAATACACGGCGATATGTATCCAGCAGCGGGTTCTTACCGTCAGCAGCAATAAAACGGACCTGCCCCGTATTGCCATCTAGTTGGATCAACACACCTGGCTTAACGCCTCGAAATTGGTAAAACATGCCAGACGGCAGGTTGATGATTGTCTGTTTGCTTCCGGGCATCGTATCGACCCCAAAATAAGCTGTACGCTGCCAGACAATGCTGTTTCCTTCCCTTACGATATCGATCGTCCGGTCATACATTAAGAAGGGAGCCACAGCGCGCATACGGTCATATATGCTGCGGCGCAGCAGTATCTTGGAGTGATCCGACAGCGATTTGCTTAACAGCCTGCTTTCACCAACACGTAAACTGATGAGCAATCGGCGCAGTCCCGTGCCCAACTCATACCCAGCCTGCGGTTCTGCGCGTTGTGAACTATAGATAACCCCGCGATAGTAACCAGTAGCACTTGTCAAAATCATTTGCTGCCGATCAACACTATTCGCCAACACAGGTTCAACAGCATTTTGCGAGTACCACACAGGGTTGATGTCGATATTCTGGATACTTAGCTGCGGTGAATCGGCCTTCACTAGACTCATGCGGCGGGTATACCCTTGTGCCTCAACTGGTCCCTGTTTGGTAGGCATAATATTCGCCTGATCCGGCGCTGCGGGTTCAAGCAGGCACTGCCATAAACTTGGGTCAGATGGGCTAACAGATCCGCTCACATACTGATTTCGCAGGTTCTTGCCATATGCCGCATTCAAGCGCTCAAGGATCATATCTTTATCCCACAGAGAGATATGATCGGGCGAACACGGTGAGGCTTTCAAATGTGCAGCATCGGGTTCACCGCTTCGTATGCGTCCCAAATTATATCCATACGCCGTCATCCGAGTGGAGTCACTCATCTTAGGTAATCCATATCCATTACTGGCTGAGATCAACACTACCATGATGATCAGCATTGCAGCGGCTCGCAGCTTCTGCCCTTCTGGTGAGCCGGCTGTCAATCCATCAAGCGCCATCACGCGGTCGCCTATGAAACACAGCAACAGCAGCCAAAACACCCAACGCATCATCACTTGCAGTAATGGCAGCACAAACACATCAAAACTGGCATCAACGCCGAACGCGCCATGGTATCCAAACGGCACGCTTTGTGCGGCTAACAGCACTTTCTCCCACATGTTTGCCGCTCCGCCCGCAAACATCAAAACAATCATCACAACAACAATCGACGGCACGATATGGGTACGCCCTCGAAAATGACCCCATAAGGCCAAAAGCGAAAATAATCCGCCAGCTAATGCACAAAGGGCTCTTGATTTGGCCACAATGAGGTATGCTTCCTGTTGCCCCAATTCCCTAAACCACCAGTATTCGGTGCATCCCCTAACCAGCAGTGCAAACACAAATCCCACAAAAACCAGCACAACAGCCAGCCAGCTCACAATCCGTAAGCGTTTGACTAAAGACATACTTCGACAAGCCACCTTATTTTTGTTACAAGACCACTACATTGTACCGTGTATGCCAGTTATTGTTTGACTGAAGCAAACACATTAGCGCATAATAATACAGAATGGACAGCGCATACCATCAGCCACATCAGTTTCCCCTAGTGTGTTGGAACGACAGATTCGTGACGTTCCGCACGGTGGAGGGTATGGACTCATGGCCCGATAAAGCTGATGTCTCTTTGCTGTTCGGACTTTTTGAAAACCGGCTTTTATTAGCAGACATCGAACATCGCGGTTGGAGCGTACCTGGCGGTCATACTGAGCAAGACGAATGTATTGAGCATGCCCTACGACGCGAGATATGGGAAGAAGCGGGTGCACATATCCAGCAACTCATCCCATTTGGGGTTTTCGAGTTTAAAAAAGATCCGAAATCCCCTGTCGATACTATTGTTCCCTGCTATATCGGCGATATATCAAGCTTTCAGCCAATTCCTCTTGGAAGCGAATCGCGAGGCGTGATGCTTGTGCCGATATCTCAAATCCAAAGATTTTATTATATGTGGGATCCGCTGATACAGGCAGTATTCCAAGCATTACCTGATGGTTATGCATTATCGCGCTAGGAGGACAGAGAATCACGATGTACATATCGCAAAGAGCCCAAAACACCCTTCCCTCACCCACACTCGCTATAACGGCACTCGCCAAGAGTATGAAAGAGCAGGGAATTGACGTCATCTCCTTTGGAGCTGGTGAACCCGATTTCGATACCCCCGCAGTCATCAGCCAAGCTGCTATTGACGCCATCAAAGCAGGCTTCACTCGGTACACCCCCACAGCAGGCATCCCTGCACTGCGTCAGGCAATCGCCGACAAACTGCAGCGAGATAACGGCTTGAGCTATGAACCAGCTCAGATCATGGTTACCTGCGGAGCTAAACACGCATTATTTGGTATCTTCCAGGCCATTTGCGATCCTGGCGATGAAGTGATCATCCCTGCCCCCTATTGGGTGAGCTATCCTGAGCAGGTGAAGCTGGCTGGCGGCGTGCCTGTATTTGTGACCGCGGATGTGGCCTCTCACTTTATCCCTGATCCTGTAAAGATCGCAGAAGCCATCACCCCCAAAACCCGTGCCATCGTGCTGAACAGCCCAAGCAATCCTACTGGAGCAGTATTCCCAGAGGAAGTCATTCGGGCCATTGCTGAGATCGCAGTAAAGAACAATATATACATCGTGTCTGATGAGATATATGAAAAAATGGTCTATGGCACAAAGCACTTCAGCGTAGCAAGTATCAGCGATGAGGTGAAGAAACTCACCATCGTCGTCAACGGAATGTCCAAGTCAAATGCCATGACTGGCTGGCGCATTGGTTACGCAGCGGCGGAGCTAGAGTTAACGAAGGCCATGATCCGCATGCAGGATCAGTCCACATCGAACCCAACATCCATCGCACAGAAAGCCGCTCTGGCTGCTCTGCAGGCTCCTGAGAGCCTCATCACAGACATGGTGACTGCTTTCCACGAGCGGCGTGATGTCATCGTGATGCTGCTTAATGAGATACCTGAGTTTACTTGCCCAATGCCCGGCGGCGCCTTCTATGCGTTTCCTGACGTCTCAGGTGTGTTCGGTAAGTCATACAACGGAAAGGTCATCTCCTCATCAGATGATTTCGCTGAGTATCTACTGAACGAAGCTCGCGTTGCCGTTGTTCCTGGACGAGGTTTCGGTATGGACAACAACATCCGCCTGAGCTACGCCTGCTCCATGGAGAACATCAGAAAGGGACTCGGACGTATCGCCGAGGCTGTTGCGAAACTCGCTTAATGGCTGAAAGTTCACTGTATATCGCCTTAAACCTGCCCGAGCAATGTGAAACATTGCTCAGGCAGGCACTTACACATAAACATGACGACGTGGCTGAACTCGACTGCAACGAACGGTTGGAGTTTCTGGGTGATGCTGTCGTCGGCATGATCGTCACTGAGTATCTGTATACACACCATCCTAAAGCACGTGAGGGTCTTCTCAGCCGCGCCCGCGCTGCTGTTGTTAGCCGTCCCAGCTTGGCCGCAGTAGCTCACTCCATAGGGCTGCATAACCTCATTCTTACCAGCACCATGGAGAAGAAGCACGGCATTACACAGGGCTTACGCGTCTTAGCCGATGCCATGGAAGCAGTCATAGCTGCGGTCTACCTCACATTAGGATACGAACCGACTAAAGAGTTCATACTTAAACACTTCGGCGACATGATGTCTAAAGCCATAGATAGTGCAGTCTCACTCGACCACAAGACGGAGTTACAGGAGTATGTACACCGAACGCGCTCTGTTACCCCAACTTATGAGTTATTGAGTGCTTATGGCCCCGATCACAACAGATGTTTTACATTCCAAGCATATGCTGGAGATGTCCCCTTAAGTATCGGCACCGGTAATAGCAAGAAAGCTGCGCAGCAAGATGCAGCCTATGGCTCGCTGATGATGCTTAAGCGGATTGATTCCGAACTCAAGAAAGACAAAAAATCAATGCAGCCAGACACTATTAAATCCGATCGCGACTTCGAGACCACCGAAGAATACGTTCAAATCGCCGCCATGTTCAACTTGCCAGAGCCTATCGTCATTGAGGATCTTGCGTGCAAGGGCAACATCAACACCGAGAGCTTCTTGGTGAAGGCTGGTGGGCGCAGATATATCCTGCAGAAGGTAAGCCCCAAGGTATTCCCACTGCCGCACCGAGTGATGCGCAACCTTATCGCATTGTGCGACCATCACTCTCAGCAAACCGATAAGCTGCCGGCTAGTTGGCAGTGCATGAAGCTTGTTCCCACCCGAAAGGGCGCTCCGTATCTGCAGATAGTAAATGGAGACAGCCACAGCATCTATCGCATGCTGGAGTTCATCGAGGGCACCTGCTCATACAAGCAGCTTTCCGACGTGTCAAACAAGCAGAGGGCCATCCAGATTGCTGAGGAAGCAGGGCGAGGGCTAGCCACTTTCAACGAACTGACACAAGAGCTTCCTTTGGATAACTTCTATCCCAGCCTGCCTGGCTACCGTGACACGAAGCTGTATTTTGACCAGCTCGATTCCGTATGGAACAGAAGTGTTACCGAAGATGACGCAGCTAAGTATCTTCCTGAAGAGCCCTATCTGCGCGACAACGTCAAGCCGCAGTATGTGCTTCACTTCACACCGGAGCAAACGGAAGCTGGTTTGTATGACCAGCGAAAAGATCAAGATGCTGTAAAAACTGCCTATGACTTTTTCAACAGCCATCGTGCAACAGCCATGAAACTTTGGCAGGAAGTTCACGATGGAATCTTGAAGCAGAGCATCATTCATGGTGACCCAAAACTTGAGAACTTCCTGTTCAGCCCAAGCTCTGACAAGGTTGTATCGATGATTGACCTAGACACCCTGATGCCGTATACCTGGTTAGCCGACTGGGGTGACATGGCTCGATCGTTGATCAATCCTTTAGGCGAAAAAATCATTGACGCCAGCACCATTTATATCGACATCGAAGTGTTCAAAGCGCTCATGCAAGGGTATGTAAAGAACGCCCACTCCATACCAAGGTATGAAATTGAGTTGATGACCGTGGCTCCGGCTATCATCGCTATGGAGCTCGGGCTGCGCTTCTTCACCGACTATCTACGAGGTGACAACTATTTCGGCCTGACCGAAGAAGACAAGCTAAATGGCGTGACTAACCTTACGCGCGCCCAGGTACAGATACGCGTAGCGGAGCTCATCCTGGAGGCTCAGGATGAACTGTCTCAAGCTCTGCAGGAGAACCTTGAAAGCAGCTCCGGTTTGAGCGTGCCTGTGTAACCCATGACACCGAATGAACCCCAACCAAAACGCGGTGCATTAAGGGCCATCATAATAGCAATTATTCTGCTGCCCCTTAACGCGTTTTGGTTGGTTCAAACGGAAATGCTCAATCGAGCAAGCAATACCCCCGGCAGCTCCGGCGGTCCCTACCCCTCTACTTTCTCTTTGTTTGCCAATGTCATCTGCATCATCGCCGCGTTGTTGCTCGTAAATGCGGTCATCAAGCGTATACATCCGCCTTCGGTGCTCAATCCTTCGGAGCTGCTGATTGTCTACAGCATGCTCTCCATTGGAACAGCACTGACATCGGTGGACGGATTTCATATATTAGTGCCGATGATTGGCCATCTGCAGCACTATGCCAACAGCTCAAACCAATGGGCACATACGGTGCTTCCATACGTGCCAAAGTTTATGCAAGTCAGTAACCCCACAGCGCTGACGGGCTGGTATACCGGCTCCGGCAATCCGATGTTTGTTGAGAACCTACTGGCTTGGTGGAAGCCATTGGTTTGGTGGGGTTGCTTTGCATTTGTGCTTCTGTGGGTTATGCTCTGCATTAACGTGCTGATACGCAAACAGTGGACACAAAATGAACGGCTGAGTTATCCGACCATCATGCTTCCGCTTGAGATGACGGAAAACACAGCTTTCTTCTTCAAAAACAAACTGATGTGGGCCGGTTTTGTCATTGCAGGAGGCATAAACCTCATCAATGGCATCAGCTTCTTCATACCCAACGTGCCAACAATACCGGTTAAGGCCATAAATATGGGGCAGTATGTCACAACCGCTCCTTGGAGTGCAGTGGGTATAAATGGGTTCTTTGCCAGCTTTTACCCCTTTGCCATTGGGCTCAGTTTTCTTTTGCCTGCTGACTTGCTGTTTTCGTGCTGGTTCTTCTACCTGTTAAACAAGCTGGAACTGGTCATCAGCTCGCAGTATGGCATGCTGGGCATCAACCCGCAATTTCCATATATCGCCCATCAAAGCCTTGGGGGTTACCTTGCGGTTGGTGTATTAGCGCTGCTTGGAGCCAAGGCGCATTTGAAAAGTGTGTTTGCTGCGGCCTGGCATGGCCAAAATGAGCCCGATAGCGGCTGGATCGGCTATCGGTTAGCATCTGTCGGCTCACTGGGCGGATTAATCGTTCTCTGCGTCTTTTTCAATTTGATGGGTCTGCCATTTGTTTATTGCATCGCAGCATTCCTGCTGTATTTTTTGATAGGCATCGCTATCACTCGTATGCGTGCCGAACTTGGCCCGCCTGCCCATGATCTGCACTATGCAGGCCCCGACACTCTTTTTGTGTCCACTTTCGGCGCTGGCAACTTCACCACGAAGCAGTTAACTGCCTTGAGCTGGTTCTATTGGTTTAACCGCGCTTACCGCAGTTTGGCGATGCCCCATCAGCTAGAGGCTATGAAAATAGCAGAGCGACGCAAAATGAACCAGAACCCCATGATTACTGCTCTGGTCATCGCGGCGATTGTCGGTATCGCGTCTGGACTGTTTGCCGAATACTGGTATGGATACACCAAATCGGCTGAGGTTGGTATGGCTTCATACTATACGGGCTTCGGCAGAGAAGCGTTTGATGTCCGCCTTCAGAACTGGATCTCGGCATCACCGAAAGCTGACACTGGTGCAACCATTGCTGTTTTCATCGGCTTCTGTGTAACCATGCTGCTCGGATCAGTGCGCTTGATTGCTCCATGGTGGCCGCTGCATCCGTTGGGCTTTGCTATTAGCGGCGGCTATTCCGTAGGTATGATTTGGCTGCCTATGTTATTTGCATGGGTATGCAAAGTGACTATTTTGAAATTCGGCGGGCTGAAGCTTTATAAACAAGCCGTGTATCTCTTCCTAGGGCTGGTTTTAGGCGACTATCTGGTAGGTATGGCTTGGCCATTGATCGGCTGGGCTGCCCATATGGCAACATACAGTTTTCAACAATAGATATACTATTAGTAATAGAAGTAAAATAGTCGACCAACAAAACCCAGGCTCAACGTCATGCAGAAGAACCGAACAGTCCATGATTGCCAGTATACGGTGTATAAACCTTACAACAATTCCTAGATGGCTAAATTTGGTATACTAGTTTTATTCGAGGTCGAAGGAAGCAGATAAAATGATAGATAAAATCCGAGAAGGACTCAGTTTTGACGACGTGCTGCTGATCCCTTTAGGTACTGAGATAACACCCGATAAGGTAGATACCTCCAGCATCCTAATCGGTAACATCACGCTTCAAATTCCAATGATAAGTTCACCGATGGATACAGTCACTGAAGCCCGCATGGCCATTGCCATGGCCCGTGAAGGCGGAGTTGGCGTTATCCACCGTAATATGTCTATAGAACAACAGGTTTCTGAAGTCGATAAGGTGAAGCGCAGCGAACACGGCATCATCGTGGACCCAATATCGCTAAGCCCACACCACACCATCCGCGAAGCGCTGCAGTTGATGCAGCATTACCATATTTCAGGCGTGCCTATTACCGATGACGATGAAATGCTAGTCGGTATACTCACCAACCGCGACATCCGGTTTGAGACACACTTCGAGCGCAAAATCTCCGAAGTGATGACTCCAAGGGAGCGGCTGATCACGGCCACCGTAGGCACCACTCTAGAGCAAGCACAATTCATGCTTCACACGCACAGAATTGAAAAACTGCCGCTCGTAGATGATGAAGGTCACCTCAAAGGGCTCATCACCATCAAGGATATCCAGAAAGAACGCGACTACCCCAAAGCCACCAAGGACTCCAGCGGTCGGTTGGTAGTAGGTGCCGCCGTAGGTCCACTGCGACAGCCGGTGGAGCGCGCCGCCGCTTTAACAGCAGCCGGAGCAGATTTCATTGTTGTGGACAGCGCACACGGGCACAGCAAAGGTGTTCTTACCGCAGTACAAGCAATCAAAGCATCCAACCCCAATGTACTGGTCATGGCTGGTAATGTAGCCACTAAAGATGGCACTAAGGCTATGATAGACGCCGGTGTAGATGCTATCCGTGTCGGTATTGGAGCAGGCTCCATTTGCACCACACGTGTTGTTGCAGGTGTTGGTGTTCCTCAGTTGACCGCAGTTGTTGACTGCGCAGAAGAAGCAGATAAACATGGCATCCCAACCATAGCTGATGGCGGCCTTCGCCTATCTGGCGACATGTCAAAAGCATTGGCTGGCGGAGCAAAAGCAGTTATGATCGGTAACGCATTAGCGGGCACTGAAGAAGCACCAGGCGAAGTTGTGTTGTATCAAGGCCGTTCCTACAAGGAATACCGCGGCATGGGTTCCATAGCAGCCATGCAGCAAGGCAGCAGCGATAGATACTATCAAGATAAAGCCGCTAAGTTCGTTCCTGAAGGTGTTGAAGGACGCGTACCTTTCAAAGGTACAGTGGCCGATGTTCTTTACCAACTCGTTGGCGGTATTCGCAGTGGTATGGGTTATCTAGGAGCTCACACCGTTGAAGAGATGCATCAAAATGCTCAGTTCATTAAGATTACAGCAGCCTCTTTACGCGAGAGCCACCCGCACGATGTTTGGATTACCAAAGAACCACCGAATTACACCATGGAAACAAGTCAACAGCAAAACAACGAATAACATATAGATAACCATACAGGAAGCAGGTCGGTAATATAGCACATGCAAGGCCAAATGAAGAAACCATCAAATGCATTGATGTTAGTTTTCGTATTGGCTTTAGCAGGTGTTATCATCGCCGGCCTGCTTTCTTACTGGCATTTACAGGGTGCAGACATCCCTTGCACTAACCAAGGCTGCGACAAAGTTGCCCAATCGGTATACAGTCGAGTAATGGGTGTGCCGGTAGCGATATTTGGATTAGGCTACTATCTGTTTTGCTTGTTTGCAGCGATACTCCTCCCCTCATTATCCAGCAAGTTTACGGAAGTAATACTGCCATGCCTGGTGGTATTCAGTATCATCGGCGTATTGATTTCTGGATACCTCACCTTTCTTGAGGTGACTGTAATCCATGCATTATGTCAATGGTGTATAGGCTCCGCAATTGTGTCGCTGCTATTACTACCTGCATCAGTCAATCTCTTTCTACACTACAAACCGTCAGAACTTAATGAAGGCGAAACAGTAAACTCATGAATATAAAACCAGAATCTAGGTTTATGCTTGGTATCGCTGCAGTTGTGATTATATTGGGCATTGTAACTACAGTTGCTAACAATATGGCGAACCGTCCCCCTGAACCGCCAAAGCCAGAGACAATTGCACGTGACTTATTCGATACGCCAGATCGACCATTTATTGGTCCTGCTGACGCGCCTGTGGTAGCCATTCAGTTCACCGACTACTCATGTCCCAGTTGTGCCCGTGGATCAAAACTAATTCAAGAATTGGTGACAAAATACAGTCCTCGGTTGAAGGTTGTTGTGCGTAACCTGCCTATGACGAACATGCACCCAAATGCCATGAACCTAGCCACGGCAGCCGAAGCGGCAAAACTGCAAGGGAAGTTTTGGGAGATGCATGATAAGTTTTACGATAACCAAGAAGACGCCTCTTCCAATATCCGTAACTACGCCAGATCTCTGGGCCTCGATATGAAGCAGTTCGATAAAGACCGTGACAGTAAGCAGGTATTAGTTGCTGTGGAGGCTGATATGAGCTTGGCTGCCAGGTTTGGGATTAATAGTACGCCGTGTTATGTGGTTTTTAATGGAAAGTCAGCGGGTTTAATCTACAGCGGTAACGGAAAATTCGAGCCAGCATTAACGAAGCTTATGAATAGCAGTAAAACAAGCCTGTAACCGGATATCAGGATATCCGTAAGCATATGTGCCCTTCAGTGAAATCACTGAAGGGCACATTCTGCAAGAGGCTTAGTCTAGCCCTAAGCGCTTGAATGTGACATCAACATAGCGAAGGTGATGCTGCAGGTCAAACAACTTCTTGACCTCATTTTCGCTCAATACAGCCATGACATCCTCATCAGTTAAGATGGCTGAAAGCATATCCTTGCTCTCCCAAGCCTTAGCAGCATTACGCTGAGCCAACTTGTAGGCATCTTTTCGTGCTAACCCCTTGCCGACCAACGCCATCATCAGGTGCTCGGAATAGACAAGACCACCGTATTTATTGAGGTTATCATTCATGTTTTCAGGGTAGACAATCAACTTGTCGAGGATGGTGGTGAACTTGGTTAACATAAAGTCCATAGCCATACTGGCGTCGGGCATGATGATGCGCTCAGTCGACGAATTCGTGAGGTCGCGTTCGTGCCAAGTGGCGATATTCTCTAGCCCCGGCACCAGGTAACCGCGGACAACACGAGCTAACCCGGTCACCGTCTCGCAGTTCCATGGGTTTCTCTTGTGCGGCATTGCAGAGCTTCCGGTCTGACCAGGAGCGAAATACTCCTGCGTTTCAAGTATTTCAGTCCGCTGCATGCTGCGGCACTCGGTGGACCAGCGCTCTAGGGATGCAGCCAGAATTGCCAAAGTGCTGAGATATGTGGCATGGATGTCTCGGTTAATGATCTGTGTGCTTGTCGGAGCAGCTTTCAGACCTAGCAGTGAGCACACATAGTCCTCTACCTCAGGGCTGATGTTGCCATGTACGCCTACCGGTCCTGAAATTTTGCCGACCGAAACCATCTCTTTAGCATATTCCAAGCGGCTGATGTTTCGCTGCATCTCATCATACCAGCCAGCCAATTTGAAGCCGTAAGTAATAGGCTCAGCATGAATACCGTGGGTGCGGCCAATCATCGCGGTGTATTTGTGCTCAACAGCCCGTCGGGCGATAACCTCACCAAGTGCTTTACAGTGTTTGATAAGCAGATCACACGACTCACGCAGCAGCAGCGATAAAGCGGTGTCTACCACATCATAGCTTGTGATTCCGAAGTGCACATAGCGCCCCTCGTCACCCACAAACTCTTCCACATTGCGCACAAAAGCAACAACGTCGTGACGTGTCTCTTTTTCAAGCTCATCGATACGGGCTTGATCGAAATTCGCTTTCTCACGGATGACCTTAGCGGCCTCTTTCGGGATATAACCGAACTCGGCGAGTCCTTCACATACCGCGACTTCAACCTCAAGCCACTTGCTCGTTTTGTTGTTTTGCTCCCAGATGGCACTCATTTCTGGTGTTTGGTATCGGCTAATCATATATCTCTACTCCTGCGAGTTGTTGTCAATGTCTTACAATGTTATTGTACAGGAACCATTACTATATCAGGACACATTGTGATGAGCCATATTACCCAGAGACCCACTGACAACGGCAAGACAAATCTTACCGGGTTCGAAGACACTTTTCGATTCGCTGACAAGTCAGAAAGCAGCCTTATATATAGATACACTAATCCAGCGGCTATACGCAGGAATACCAAGATATCTGCGCAATGTCTCTCGATAGGCCCAGGAGCAGCCAGCATCAGCCACGCTGCCCGATATCGAAACCCAGTGCTGCAAACAGCCATACGGTTAACCTCTGGAAAAGCTCGGCTGCACATAGCAGCGAATGGCGTTTCGGGATACATCCTGCAGGTAGAAGCAAACCGCATGAGGCTCATCAGGCGGCGTGACCTTAATGAGATCGCATCAATACCTGTGGGTATCGGTATGAAACAGCCCTTTACTGCGGTAAATGTTGGTTGGAGCTGCGAGCAGAACACCATCACCATCGGTATACGAGGCCGTGACTACCAGATTAGCCTGCCGATAGGTGCACTCACACCAGGTGGGTTTGGTTACGAGGCCCAGACACCATCTGACCGTTTTGATGTGCAGTTCATTCGGGTTGTGTGGCAGACCAAGAAACGCTGCTGCGATTACGATACATATGATACCCTCTACGATCCAAACACCGGTGCTGTCGTGGGTGTGCTGCCGCCTGCTCAGCTTCCTTCTGGCTGGACAAGCTACTATACAGCATCTGTGGACATCCTCAACGGATACGCTTTACTGCTTTGCGGAGGCGGAGACCTCAATGCCGACCATTTAGAGTCGCAAAAGGGATACTGCGTCCGCGAGTTAACAACGGGTCAATGCTTGAAGCTGCCGAATTCAGTGCTGCAGCTGCACCCTATACAGGGTGGTGGTTCGATTGAGGGGTTATGTCTGCTGCAGAGCTGGATAATACCCGCCAGCCAAACATGGATAGATTGGCACGCATTCCATAAAGCGGATCTTGCGGGGTTCGCAAAAGCGGGATACAAAGCAGTTCGCTCCTCAAACGGCTATGAAGGTTACCACGACCCAAGTCTGAGCCTTGACGGCAGCCTCGTGAGATATTTATACATCACGGAGAATCAACGCGGTGTTACCCGATTTGAACCTGCGCCTGATCTCGGCAGAGATGCGCCATTCACCCGTTATGAAATCCCCCAACTGACCAACCCCAACCTCAGCCAAACCGGTCCTGACCGACTAAATAGTCAGCTTGCGATCAGAGATCGAGACGTGGCTTGGTATGAAGTGTGGGCATATGGATCGCACCACCTTCATGTTCAAACACGCGGATATAACCTTTGGACTCACCAAAATGACTACCTCAGCCAACAAGCTTCAGATAAACTGGATGCACCTGGCCACACAGCACAGCTAAACCTAGGAGTTGATATTGCCGATGTCGGGCGAACCATTGGTTCCATGGCGACATTCAATCCAAAGTTCAGAACGCCTGGGGAGCTTATCGCCCATGGTCAACATGTTATGCGGTATCATGCTGACACCCACCGCCTTCAGCTGGGACGCAAGCTGCCTCGCGGCGTCTGGCGCACCGCACAGCTGCTGTGGTGAGCAAGCGGGGGTAGACGTAGCGCCTACTTGATGAAAGCGGTATTATAAGCGTATGTGTTTTCCTTACATTATTGGAGGATGCGATGAATACGCGTCATGCAGAGGAATTAAGCTACCAGAAGTTTTGTTCACCTCAGAAGTTCCATAGAGCAGTTTCAACGCTTCTTGGTATGATTGAGGGTATATGCATCGATCAAGTCGTCAGTGAAAAAGAGTGCAGCTACCTTCACCAGTGGCTTACTGAGAATGCGGATATCTACAGCCATCCGCCTCTTGATGAAGTAGTTCCTACTGTTGAAGCTAGCCTTAAGCACGGGTTTATCGATGAACAGGCTTTATTAGATATCAAATGGCTTCTCGAACAACTTACATCAAATGAGTATAAGTGCATCATCACTTATGACCTGATCGCGCTTCAGGGCATCATTTGTGGCGTCATATCAGATGCCACCATAAACCAACGAGAGCTCGCAAAACTACAAACTTGGTTACAGGACCATGATTACCTCAAAGGACATTGGCCTTACGACGAGGTCGACAATATCATCACCAAAGTGCTTCATGATCATATTATAGACTCAGAAGAGCATGATGAATTACTGACATTCTTTAGCCAGTTCGCTGATTACAAACTGGATGCAGATGGCGAAAGTATGAAAGCCAACTACGAAACAATATCGGGTATCTGCTGTAATAATCCAACTATCACATTCAATGGCAAGCGGTTTTGTATTACAGGTCATAGTGCCAACCATACTCGCCATGAAATTGAGCATATCATCACCGATCTCGGTGGTTACATCACCAGCAGCGTATCGCAAAAGCTCAACTACCTAGTTGTCGGTGCAGAACGCAACCTTTGTTGGAAATACAATGGCTATGGCCGCAAAATCGAAGCCGCCATGCAACTGCGGAAACTAGGTCACCCTATACTCATCATCCATGAATCTGATTTAGTCAAAGCAGCGAATGAGCTTGGCTAGCATAACAGCAGAGTCTCGCTAAAACCTGATTCAAGCAGATATCACAGACCATCTGGATGCACCCAACCATCAGTATCGGTTATGCTATCACTGGCATGTCAGTATATGATGTCATGAGGAGCAAGAATGTTCATCCACCTAACACTAATAGCTATATTCACCGGCGTTCTGTTTATGCTTACAGAAACCAGAGCATACGCTAAAAACTCAGCGCGTGTGGTCAAGACCAGCTCTGGCCCTATCCTGCTGGTTAACGGCAAGCCCACAGCACCGATCATGCTTCAGGTAGGCATCATGGGTGATAACACACTCGCCATGAAGCAAGTGAAATGGGCTGGGCAAAACGGCATCAACATCGTGTCACCTACGCTGTGGGGTATCCCATGGACCAAAGAGGGCAACACGCCCACGCTTGATGGCACAGATATCGCTCACTGGATTGAATCATCGATCCAAGCCAACCCGCAGGTTCTGCTGATCCCGCGATTCCCGATCGACCAACCACCTGCTTGGTGGGCAGAGCAGCATCCAGATGACATGATGAAGTATCAAGACGGCAGCATGGGCTTGGCGAGTGTCCACTCAAAAGTGTTCCGTAAGGATGCGGCTAAACAGATTGCTAACCTCATTGCCATCTTGGAAAAGAAGTATCCCAACAACATCATTGGATACCACGTCTGCGGGCAGAATTCAGCGGAGTGGTTTTATGAGGGATTTTGGGACGGTAAATATTCGGGTTTTGAACCAGCAGCCCGTGATGGCTTTCGTGACTACCTTCGCAAAAAGTATAAGTCCGACAGAGCACTGCGCAAAGCCTGGAATAACTCACAGCTCACTTTGGACACTGCTGATGTTCCCACCTACGCTGAGCGTAATGCCTGTTCTGACGGCAGCTTTCGCGACCCTATCAAACACGCAAAAGCCATCGATTTTGATATCTACCAAAACAAGGCCATGGCAGACTGCATCTCTGACATGTGTAAGGCTGTTAAGCATGCGGTTCCCAATCGCCTAGCCATAGCATTCTACGGTTATACACTGGAGCTAAGTGGTTCCGCTAGAAGCGGTCATATCGCGCTGGCCGAATTGCTAAAATCGCCGTATATTGATGCGATCTGCGCGCCCTACTCATATGGCGATCGTGAACCCGGTGGATCAGGGCGATTTATGGGCCTGGTGGACTCCATGTTGGCCCACGGCAAACTATTCATCACAGAGGATGACACCCGCACATTCCTCACCGATCCATCGGCATCGCCGGGGCGATGTGCTGACCTACGGCAAACGGAGGGGGTGCTCACGCGGAATTTTGCTCACGTGCTTACCCGCGGAGCCGGATTGTGGTGGATGGAGCCAGTCGGCAATGGCGTATTCGCTAGCGAGCCACTAATGAAGCATAACGGCAAACTCATCGCACAATATCAATCATCCATGAGGTCTTTGCGTCGTTACCAACCAGAAGTCGCCGTGATTGTGGACGAAGCCAGTGCGCTGGCTGTCAACCCATTTACAGATGGATCGGATAACGAGGGCCCGAATATCAGCTTGATGGTACGCTCACGGTATGGCTTATACCGCATGGGAGCACCATTCGGTGTGTATCTGCTGGACGATCTGGAAGCGGGAAAAGTGCCGCCAGCCAAGCTGTATATCATGCTGAACACATTCAAGCTCGATAAGGCTCGCTTTTCTGCCATTAAAAGGCAAATTGGCAACAGCCAACATACCATCCTGTGGATGTATGCACCGGGATATCTGGCGCACAACAAGCAGTCTCCCAAGAACATCACCGAGTTAACCGGTATCGGCTTACGTCAGAGGCCAGCAAACAATGGCAAGGTGGTCACACCGTCAGGCGAGTTGTTTGATGCTATGCAGCAAGGGTTGTCCCCTATCTTCACGGTTGACGATCCTCAAGCCCGGCCCTTAGCAAAATACGAAGGCTCCAGCGATATCGCAATCGCATATAAGCAAACCGGCAGCTGCACAAGCATCTACTGCGGATTGCTTCAAATGTCTGCCGCAATGCTGCGGACTGTCGCCCAGTTAGCGGGTGTGCATATCTTCAATGATCAAGACAGCATCGTGATGGTTGGCAATGGTTATGTCGCGATGCATGCAACCGCAACAGGTCGGAAGACGCTGCACATGCCGAAAATCACGCATCTCATCGATGCTGTCAACGGACAGGATATGGGCATCGCCCAAACCTTCACTGCAGATATGCAGTTGGGTGACACCATCTTGTATAAAGTGGTGTCTTGATAACTTTGGAACGCCAAAAAAAGCCCTCAACCTTTCGGTTGAGGGCTTAAGCGTTGATCTCTAAGAGACTTAGCGAAGACCTAGCTTCTTGAACTGCTCGTTCCACATACCGGCCACTTTGGCAGCCTGAGCATCATATGCATCTTTGTCTGACCAAGTGTTTCGTGGGTTTAGCACGTCGCTTGGCACACCAGGGCACTCGGTAGGCACGGCGAGGCCGAAGTTAGGATCTTCAACAAACTCACCCTTAGCCAAGGTGCCGTTAAGTGCAGCGGTGATCATAGCGCGGGTGTAAGGGATCTTCATCGGAGCGAGTGGAAGGAACGGAGAACCAAAGCAAGCGCTGAATGTTGGGCTTGGCTCGGTAACTCCTGCTTCAGTTCCTGCAACACGGCTTGTATAACCAAGCACATACTGCTCTTTAGCCTGTTCAATGCTCAAGCGAGACACTGGAGGCAATACACCGAATGCATCGCAAGTTAAGAAGAAGATGTTCTTTGGATGACCACCAACGCTAGGAATAAGCGCATTGTCAATGAAGGTCAGTGGATATGCAGCTCGGGTGTTTTCGGTGATGGAGTTATCATCGAAATCCATTAAGCGGGTTGCGTTATCAAACACCACGTTCTCAACGATGGTACCAAAACGGACGGCGTTCCAAATCTGTGGTTCGTGTTCTTTGGAAAGTTTGATGACCTTCGCGTAACATCCACCCTCAAAGTTGAATGTGCCCTTGTCGCTCCAACCGTGCTCGTCGTCACCAATCAGGAAGCGATCAGGATCAGCAGAGAGTGTCGTCTTACCGGTGCCGCTGAGGCCGAAGTAGAGAGCCGTATCACCATCTTGCCCCTTGTTTGCGGAGCAGTGCATTGGCAATACGCCCTTCAGAGGAAGGATCATGTTCATCACGGAGAAGATAGACTTCTTCATTTCACCAGCGTAACATGAGCCGCCAATAATAATTTGTTTCTTGGTGAAGTTGGCAACTACGAATACACCTTTACCGTCGGTTCCCTCCATGCCGAGGGGTGCCTTGCAGTTAGGTGCGCAGATAACAACCCACTCAGGAACATGAGAGCCCGTTTTCGTCCAATCAGGGCGAACAAAAAGCTGACGGGCAAATAGGTTCTGCCATGCATATTCGTTAATCACGCGAATTGGCATTCGGTATGCTTCGTCTGCGCCTGCATAGCAGTCTTGAACATAAAGGTTCTTGTCTGCTAGGTAGTTCTCAACCATGGCGAAGAGAGCATCAAATGCTTCCGGCGAACACGGCTGGTTGTTACCCCACCATACTCGGTCTGCTGTAAATGCGTCTTTTACTATATGTTTCGCTTTTGGTGAACGGCCTGTGCGTTCGCCGGTTCGGCAAAGGAGAGCTCCGCCGACAGCCAGCTTGCTTTCCTTATTGTTAAGAGAATGCTCGGTAAGCTGAGCTGTTCCCAGGTTCCAAAAGATACTGCCTGTTGTATGGATACCGTGGTTGTCCAGCCCGTAGGAGCTGGGGTTCACGCCTAGATTCTGCATGTTAAATACCTCATCTGATATCGGTTGATCTGCTCCGTGTCCGGTTTCTACTGAGACTTTGAGAAATCTTTCACAATCTAATTGTATCACAGCATACATATTGATGCACGTACTTTTCTACGACCATATTCATAATTTTATGATTTTGATAAGAATTTACTTAAAATACTGTAGTGATACTAAAATCATATCTCATAGATTTATAAAGTGTACAGTTATCTACGGTGCGAGGCTAAAAAAGTGGAGAAAATCAATAAAATCTACCGAATACCCGTGATGCAGTTACATTAACGGTCTGATATTAACTGTAGTGATGCAGGTCATCGATAAAGGCTGAGTCGCGTATCCTCTGTCGGCTGGTGGGTTGATGAACAGCTTAGATTCGCTGCGCCCCTCACCCGATACCAAATCGCCTGTAGCGACATCGATAAATGATGTAAAGTTCACATTTACTGTACCCACAGTTCCATCACTTGCAGGAAAGCCAATCTTCTCGAGGCTCGTATCAAAGCTGCTCAGTATCCGTGCAACTTTTCTATTTTGGCGAACCTCCGTACCAACTAAGGTGTGTTTAACCACAGGAGCAGTGTTAACACCCTTCACTGTTAGGTCTGATTCCCAAGTAGAACCTGGTTTCACAGAATTACTAGGAAACACAACCAAACACCCATAGTTCAAACCAAGCCAACCCAATTCCGGCGTACCGTTCGGCAATAGGCCCTTTAGGTTAAGTTGATCTATCTTGTTGATGTGGTTCTGTTTGGTGATGACCAGGCTGCTTGTTTGCGGCAGACTACGGCAGGGCAGGTTGCGGCCATTCATGTCGGTCAGCAGTGAGGTGAATGCGAGGTTAACTCGAGCGCTTCCATCGGTAAGAAGGCTGTCAGTCTTCTCCGTCATCGAAAGCTTCATATTCATCTGCGTAGGGTCCGATGTGGAGTTGCCGATGTTGCTGGTCATACTGACTTCTATCATATACTGGCGTGTGCTGCCTTGGCTGAAGTATCGGCTGAGCTGCAAACTAGAATCATCTGCTGCGAAGGCCGGCTGCGTCAAGTTCACAACAACAGCCCCACAAAGGCAGGCAAAGAGAAATGCGAACCAACGCTTCGACATGGAAGTAGACACCCCTATCACGATTATGTGCAACACTATATATTATAGACGGTTGCCGTGAGGTTTTGTTTAGTGTCTAGTGCATCAAATACTCATATTAATCAAGTTTTACTCTACAAACTCGTGCAGCATATACCCACAGGGCGTGTCGTCAGTTACGGGCAGCTTGCTTCATACCTGCCAGATCGTATACCAGCTTTAACTGTGGGTCGATGGATGGCATCTTGCCCACCCAACTACCCGTGGTGGCGAGTTGTTGCAGCCGATGGCCGATTGGTCATTGCCAAACGAAACCCTATGTGGGCACAGCAGCAATACCAAATACTGCTGGATGAGGCGGTACCCTTCATCGAGCCCGATCAGGCAGACATAGGCAAATGTCGTTGGCTGCCAGCAGATGATGAAATAGACAGTTTTCTTGAGATGGACGAATAAGTGTTTATGACAGAGCTATCCATTGTAGAATGCCTGCGTGCAGCCTTGTATCGGCTGCAGCACTGCGACATCAGTGCGCCAAGGCTGGAAGCTGAAGTTTTACTGGCGTACACACTAGGTTGTCAGCGAACCTACCTGCATGCATACTCAGAACGCAAGTTAACCAATGAACAAATTGCCGTTTATGAAGGGTATATATCACGCCGGTGCCATGGTGAGCCATTGGCTTATATCACGGGAACACGTGAGTTCTGCGGTCTTGATTTTAAGGTCAGACCAGGAGTGTTGATTCCGCGTCAAGAAACAGAGCACCTAGTGGAGCTTCTCGTTGAGCATAAACCCAAGAATTTTGCGGATATCGGAACCGGCAGCGGATGCATCGCGATCAGTGCACTCGTGCAGCTGCCATCAAGCAAGTGTATCGCTGTTGACATCAGCTCAGATGCACTGGAGATTGCCCGCGAAAACGCATCTGCGCTAGGCGTCACTGACCGAATCGAGTTTCGGCAGGGCGACCTGTGTGCACCGATATGCGGAGAGCAGTTTGATGCTATCGTGAGTAATCCGCCATATATAGACCATCAAGACGCTGATGGCATACTTGATGAGGTCAAAAAGTGGGAACCTGCTGAGGCGCTGTTCGCAGAAGACTCAGGGCTGGCGTGTTACCCAAAGCTTGCGGCTCAGGCAGAGAAGCTGCTGCGTGCCGGCGGACTTTTCGCTGTTGAAGTTGGATTCGGGCAAGCACAGAGTGTTGTGAATATAATATCTTCGGGGGCATATGAAGCACCACATATCATATGCGATTACGCAGGAATCGAGAGAGTAGTTTGGAGCATAAAGAAACGCTAGAATCATCACCTTCATTTACCTTATTGCCGGATGTTTGGGGATATTGTGAATGCCGGCACATCATATTACCGCACACGTCACGATGCGGTTGGTGCGGCCGTGAGGTTGATGAACTGAAACCTCAGGTTGTTTATCAGACAACAGCTGGACGAAAACGGCATAACGCAAACACAGCTTCTAGCGCGTCCAAACCAACCGAAAAACACCATCGCAGTCAAGTAAAAAAGAACGCAGACACTACTTCAGATCAAGGGAGCTTATTCTAGTGGCCATCACTGTAAAAATTGATCCAGATAATCCAGACCCTAGGCTAATATCGCGAGTAGCATTCTGTCTGCAGAACGATGGCATAGTGGCGTTTCCTACAGAGACCGTATATGGTTTGGCAGCCAGCATCAACAGCATGAAGGGTATTCAGCGCGTATTGTCGGCAAAGCAGCGTCCTGATAACAAACCACTTCCGGTTCAGATAGCCCATGCCTCCCAATTAGGTGAAGTGTGGCGCGAACTGCCGCATCATGCTATGCCGCTTATTGAAGCTTTCATGCCAGGCCCCCTTACACTCATTTACTATAAGCATCCCTCAATAGATGGCATCGTAAATGGAGGCCGTGAGACGCTCGGGGTGCGGATACCGCAGCATGCTGTGTCGCTGGCCATCATAGAAGCGCTAGGTGAACCCATTGTAGCGCCAAGCGCTAACATTTCCGGCGACCCAGCACCTGTTAGAGCTACGGATATCAGTGCGGATTTACGTGCATCTATAGATATCGTGGTCGATTCGGGGCAATGCCCTGGAGGACTGCCATCTACTGTGCTGGATATCAGTCAGAAGCCAGCCAAGATACTGCGTTTAGGAGCCATTTCGAAAGAAGAGTTGGAGTTATTCCTGCAGGTAACCGAATAGGTTCTGGAGTATGGGGGTGAGGCTACACACTCCGTCCGTTGTTCTCTGCTAGAGCCATACCAAAACTCAAGGCATCGGCTATCTCGCCAATGTACACCTGCTCATCAAATTCTAACGGTGTTGCAGCCTTACGCATGAACACCATCACCCCTAGCAAGCGGTCGCGCCAGATGATAGGCTGACAAATGATTGTCTCTATACCGTAGGCAATAAGGTGGTTCCACCACATTTCGCGTATTTGGTTGGTGCTGAGTTGGCTTAACTGGTAGAACTGCTGAGTATTGCCTGCAAGCACTACCGGGGAATCTGTCTCCATAAAGCCCCAAGCCTCGGCAGTGTTCACTGTAAAGCCAGGCACCGTATCAGCTGCTCTTGCCGCTTTCGCTTGCCATCGGTTAGTGATGTCGTAATATGCACCAATCCACATCGCATCACAAAAACCGGCATCAACAATCGTATCAGCTAATGACTGCAGCATATCATCGGTATCCACATGCTGAGCGATATTCTTAAATAGTTGGCTCTTTAGGTCTACCGTTCGATTAGCCAGCACTGTTCGATGAACTTTAGTGACCTGACCTGTGATATCATCACCAACCATCACCCAACGTAAGCTCTTGTTGTTAACGAATATGCGGTTAATGCTCCATCGGAACCGGCGAATCTGCCCGGACGAAGTGACCAGGTTCTCCTCAATGCTGTCAGGCACCGAATTCATCAGCCGAAGTATGAACCAGGCACGGAAGTCGTCCTGACGAACCTTCGGGATAAATGTGGTGACGAAATTCAAACCTACGAGGCGATCACGACGAATACCGAAAATGCGTTCTGTGTAGGCGTTGCACCGCAGCACCCTAAGATGCTCGTCTAGATAAAGAACAACATTGTTCATGGAGTTCAACAGAAGGTCATAATACTCAGCAAGTTCCTGGTATTCGTTTCTGGACACAATGATCTCAGTTATATCACGGCAGGTGCCAGCTACGACCGACGCATTACCCTCTTCATCACGTGAAACGACACTCGCATGACTGCTAAGCCAGTGGGTGTCTCCAGCTATTGTTGATATGGGGTGTATTAACCCAAACTCCTCACAGTTGCCTTTCGAGCACCCAATAAGGTATTGGCTAAGATTGCGGCGATGCGGCTCAGGGATGTAGCGTAGAAAACTTGCAACTCCCACAGTCTGCATATCAACTGGCAGGCTATACAGACGCAGCATCATCTGGTTAACACGAACGATACCTGTACTGAGGTCAATAAGCCATACACCAACACCGCCGCCTTGTACACCAAGCTGTTCAACTGACTGCGGTATAGGTTCAGGTTCTGGTATCTTCCGAAACTTATACCCTATCAACCCTCCGCCTGCTATACCGATGGCTAGAACCAACACGATTATCCACCAAAGGTTGCGATAGGGATTGACTTTCGGAGTGTAGGGATCTATCCATTCGGCCATGATTTTATCGTATGTTCCGTCTGCTTTCATGGCTTGTAAAGCTTCGTTGAACTGTTGAATAATGGCAAGCTTGCCCGCAGGAGCGGCAATACATATGGTGCTTAGGTCCAATGGTAAAGCGATGGTCGCCAAAGATCGCATTCGGTAGTGATCTTTACAATAGGCCACAGTGGCTTCAGGAGCCAAAGTGGCATCTTGTTGGTAAGCATCTACTGCTGAGAGGGTTTCTATGGTGTTAGTGTATCTGTGAGCATCGCCGATACCTAAAGCCTCAATATGATACTGCTTATCCAAACCGTGCGTGATGACCATGCGCTTAAAAGAAAGTTGAGCAGGTTCATATATGCCGCTTTTCGGATTAAACGCCACGACAGTTCTTGCAGTTATATAGCTGCTGCTGTATTCTAGTCTGTTGCGCAGCAATTCCGTATACGGCATACCAACTGCTAAGTCCAACTTATTCTGCAGCAAGGCGGATAACAGCTCATCATGAACCAGAGGGATCCACTTAATGCGGTAACCACGGCGCATAGCGAAGCCTTCCATGATACTTATCGATAAGCCGTTAGGTTTCGCATTCTGTTCGAATTGGTATGGAGGTAATGACGAGTTATATCCAACACGCAGGGTAGGCAGCTCGTTGGCTGCGTAAATACCAGTCGCAGCGAACAGTATGACGATCGTTGCTATAACGGAACGTATGTATCGGTTCACTGCGCCTCCTCCTGTAAAAATGTGGAATTGTGCTCCGCTGTGATGGAACGTTACGAAGCATATAAGTCTAACCGATTTGCGTGACTATCTTGCTCATCAGATGCTTCATACATATTATGCATCATATTTATGCAAATCGGTTTGTGTTTTGGTGTTATTTTCGTGAATAATAACGAATAATTATCTGCATGTTATATCAGGAATAATCGCTTACTAGATAAGCCGTGCGGCCAGCGATTCGATATCTGCAAATCGTTCATTTATTAACAACTCACCGTAAGTCGTCTCTTCGCCTGTCACCATCATCTTTACCCACGCGGCCCAGGGTTGATCACGCCGCCATCCCTTAAGCTGGGCGGTTAATATCGCGCGTTCTGCCTTAACATAGGCATCACGTGTTGGCTCATCCCAATCAACCATGTGCAGTGATAATCTCTTTATGCGTTGGATAATGATGTCAGCATATACCTTGCCAAGTTCAGCAGATGCTCCAGGAGGTGCGGTGACGATAGGCTTATATTCGGGGTCGTTATCGAGCTGGCTGAGGTCGGTCATTTCAGGAAACAATCTTAAAGCAAGTGAAGTTTCACCGATACCTGCATGGTCACCAAGATATCCAACATCCTGAGCTAGCCAGTATTCGGGTAAACCAATGACGGGGATCTGCAGGCGTTCCGTCATGCGAACTGCCACTTCGCGGACGACAATCTGCTGATTATGACCGTAGTGACCAGTAAGCATGAAGATCGCTTTGAAGCCCAAACGATGAAATTCGTAGCAAAGTTGTTCTAACCATGGACGAAGCAGAAGGTTTGACCAGTCATACTCACCTTCTATCTTTACTGTGGCAGGCTTATCTAGTCCGCCCATACCGCCATATAAAGGCGGATGAACGACTCCACCGCCGCACTCACGACAAGCATGGATTAGTAATTGATGGGCTTTGACAGCATCTAAGCCCAGTGTGTTGTGCTCTCCATGCCATTCTACGGTGCCCATTGGTAAAAAGCAGACCGGCAACGCAGTCTGCGCCTCGCGAAACTGCAGAGGAAGCATACGCTCCCAGTTAGTTTCCATATAAGAAAACTCCTTATAACAGCAGACTGCTGTGCGTTGATGCCGAATTATTGTAGTAGGTCTTTGCAGTGCTCCACTAAACAGTCAACATGATCATCTTCTTTGGTGTCGTAATCACTGTTACGTTCTAAACAACAGCTTTGTGAAACAATGACATAGGCATAGTTCTCTATCCCCGCGCGTTCCACAACACGTTTAGCGCATCCCTGTGTGCAGCCGTCAATTACCAAAACCTTATCGCTGCACTTAACTGATGATATCCTACTAGAGACATGTGCACCGAGGCTTGTCGCACATTTGAAGCTTCCAACGCCCTCTCTGTCAAGTCGCTTGGCAACTTCAACGGTCATCTGACCAACGTTACTAGCCCCTGAACAGGCCAACACGGTTCTTCCTGGCTTACTGTGTCTACACGATGCCATTATGAAGTCCTCCATCGAAACACACTAGCGAAAGATAGGCAATAAAACAACTCCGCCCAATTTCATCTTAGAATAGGCGCTGATGAAATGTCAAATACAACTGTATATCTTGCCGAAAGATAAGTTAGTATGTAGTTATAATAAGGAACATGGTCATGTGGAATATAAAAACACGAAGTATCGCAATAGGTTTGCTGCTTATCACCGCATCGTTATGCTGCCAAGCAGCACCGAAAATCTCAGTTCCCCAACTTAAGTATGAGGCCAAGACTGTTCTGCAAGGAACACCTTTAGGGTTTAATATAGATATCGCAAATAAGGGTGATGAGGTTCTGCACCTAACCCCGGTTCTTGGCTGCAACTGTGGAACCATACTGAGTTATGACGCTAGCATTAAGCCTCACAACAACACTGTTTTGAGGTTTAGAATTAACACTGGTGATATGCAGGGAACAACATCAAGAACCTTGCTGCTTCACTCTAACGACCCGGTTCAACCGACTGTATTATTGGTGTTTAAGCTAAATGTAAAGGCGCCGATAAGCATAGAACCATCCAGTGTTACCATGAATCTCACTCCCGCAACAACCGCGGTGAAGACATTCCATGTCATCAACACAACACAAAGTGCCATGGTGCTTGGTGAGCCGCAAGGCATTCCACAATATTGCACAGCATCAATACAGGGGAATTCGGTGATTTGCCGTGTATCTGCATCGGCGCCGTTGGGTCAAAGCCGTTTCACTATTTCTATACCCATACACAAACCGCATAGTGGTTCCATTAGTGCCGATGTCACATTAAATGTAGGAATCATTTCGGAGCCAGCCAGCATATATTTAGGCAGTTATAATCCTGCGGTCAAGAAGCCCATGGTATCCAGCACTATTTTTACCTCACCCCGACCGTTTAAGATAACACGAGTGCAATATCCTAAGGAACTTAAAGCTGTCTTAAAGCAGATTAATAATAAGTGTTGGAGTGTTGAAGTTCGGCTCGCAGGCGCAATCCCCAAGGGGGTCTACCGCGGTATAGTGACACTTTCCACAGATCAACCTGTCCAAAAGAAGATCGAACTGCCAGTTGCAGCTATTCGCAGCTAACACAATCTTCACCAACCAAATGAACCAATGTCATGGAGATTAGTAAAATGAGTATCAATGTGAACTGGGCCAATCCCTATGCTGACCGCAAAGGCAGCTGGTTAAAAGGCAACCTGCACACACATACCAGCCCAACCAGTTTATGCGCCCAGATACCTGTAAAAGACTGCCTCGATCAGTACGTTAAGTGCGGATATGACTTTGTATCAATATCCGATCATTTTGGATACCACCAGAATTCACACAGCCGTTTGACAATTATCCCAGGTATGGAGTGGAATGCGGAAGATGGCGGCAGCCATACCGGTATCTACTCACTGAATGAAGATGACATCAACACTGCGATAACAATCAAACAGCAGCCTCAACTTGTGGAGGAGATGCACAAACGAGATGCACTCATCATCCTCAACCACCCAAACTGGCAAATGCGATCGCATTACCGACGAGAAGAGCTGAGTGCTGTTAAGTATTACGACGGTATTGAAATATATAACGGTGTAGTTGAACGGCTAGATGGTGCCGCAATCAGCACAGATAAGTGGGATTACCTTCTTGCATCTGGGCGGCGTGTATTGGGTTTCGCAGCGGATGATTCCCATAATACTACCGACATCGGCCTAGCAAGTATCTACGTTCGCGCCCATTCCAACTCAGCCGCCGACATTATGCAGGCCATATGCCAAGGGAACTTCTTCTGCTCCAGTGGACTGGTTATTGATGACATCAGCATGAATGGCAGTGTCATCACAGTGACTGCGGAAAAGGCTCAAGAGATTCAAGTTCGCGCAAACGGCGGCACGCTCATTAAGCGAGTATACGATAATACAATCTGTATTGATATCAACGACTATAAGGTAAACTACCTGCGTTTTGCTCTCTTCGGCCCGGGCAGCCAAATGGCTTGGACCCAGCCGTTCTTCCTTCAGTAGAAATTCATCAAGATCCCCAAACTGAGTTTGGGGATCTTGTAATATCTCAACGCACACCAATAATCGATATTTTGCGGCTGTACGGTAATTCGGTCACAATGTATATGATCCCACATTGAGGTATTCATGAGATACGAATTACTCGCCCCTGCACGTGACCTGGAATGCGGCTTGATCGCCGTCGATTGCGGCGCTGACGCCGTATATATCGGAGCGCCTCGCTTTTCCGCTCGAGAAGATGCTGGCAACACACTTGAAGACATTGCCAAGCTAGTAGAATATGCCCATCGCTATTGGGTAAAAGTGTATGTCGCTATGAACACACTGCTCACCGATGGTGAGTTAAAACAAGCTGTAAGAACGGCTCATCTGCTAGCTGATATCGGTGTCGATGGACTTATCATACAGGACTTTGGCCTTCTGCAGTCTGAGATGCCCAATATCCCCTTAATAGCAAGCACTCAGATGCACAACATCTCCATCCCGCGCATAAAGTTTCTGCACGATATGGGAATTCGCCGCGTCATCTTAGCTCGAGAGCTCAGCATTGATGAAATACGCGACATTCACCTCGCCATACCCGATATGGAGCTG
>CAZFLA010000009.1:30635-56825 GCA_964519405.1 uncultured bacterium | reverse complement strand
ACCGCCCACCTGGATGCAGGTGAGTGGGTGATATGCGACCGATATATGGATAGTACCAACGTGTATCAGGGGTATGCCAGGGGATTTGATCTGGCGAAAGTAAAGATGATGAACGCCTTTGCTGTAGGCTCACTGGTTCCCGACTTCACGCTGCTTCTGGATTTGCCTGTAGAAATGGGATTGGCCCGGCAGGTGGAACTAAACAGAATCGGTGCCGAACAAATCACATTCCACGAGAAGGTGCGGCAAGGATTTTTAGCAGAGGCTGCGTTAAATCCTGGTCGAATCAAGATTGTCGATGCCACCCAACCTCTAGATTGTGTTGTCAGTAAGGCTATGCTTCAGCTTGGCATCCAGTAATCGGTATTCATTACTAACGAAATATACTGTTATTTCGTTTATTATGTTGTGAAATGTCCGTGAAACGCCGCAAATACGCGGTAAAATATGGGTGCGTAGGCTAACGTTTGCTCTCTGAGGAGGTGATACCTAGTGGGACGTATAACTTCGCACATATTTCGGGTTGATACCGTTCAACCTAACCAAATCACTCGTATTGAGGTTCATCTGCCGCAAAACGCACTTTCAAGATGGGCTGCTGCACTAGCTTCATTGCTTGAGTCGGATCCGCCGTCGGTCGAACATGCAGTGTTTTTCGATAACCTGCCAGGTATTGGTAGGGTGCATCATCTCGTTAAAAGGCGAACTGCTCAGAACACTATCGAATATCTATTTGATGGTGTGCCTATTCAAGAAAGCAGTATACGAACGATGCGGTATGAACTATTTCAAAAAGCCGTTCAGCGATAACTTAATCTGAGTGACCAACGCGGCATTCTTCGAAGAGGAAGGAATGTTTTTGCGTAAAAATACGGGTTGATTGGTTCTGAAATGAGTTGTCTTCGCGTATTCTATTAGTATAGTAGTTGCTTGTATCATACTCCACCGAACTCCGATGATCGAGTGGATGTCGAAGCTACATCAATGTCCGTGTCTACGGCACATTAGGAGGTCTCTCTGTTGCGATTAACCTCTCTTGTCACAGCTCTTGTTGTATCTACACAGATGTCAGCATGCTTAGTAGTCCATGCTGCAGCAACTCCAGCTAAGTCGTTACCGCCATCTATCGCTAAAGCAATTGCCTCGGTTCGTCCGACCCTAGTGCGTATAGTGGTCGTTTCTCGCGAGCCTTATCAAGGGCGTGAAGTGAAGTCGATGGCTTCTGGCAGTGGTGCTGTTATATCACCAGATGGATATGTGGTTACAAACCATCATGTTGTGGAAGGCGCTACCTATATTACATGCACGCTAACCGACCGCACCGAAGTAGAAGCAAAGCTGATTGGCACCGACCCACTGGCTGACATCGCAGTGATCAAGCTAGCCAGCAGGAAAACACCCTACCCGTATGCAAAGTGGGGTGATAGTGAAAAAGTGAAGGTTGGCGACCAAGTATACGCAATGGGTTCTCCCTTGGCTATCAGCCAATCTGTAACACGGGGAATAATTAGCAATGCACAGATGATCCTGCCTAAGCTGATGGATCCAGAAGGGCTGCGATTGTCTGGTGAAGATGTGGGCAGTTATGTGCGTTGGCTTGGACACGACGCTTTGATACTGCCTGGCAACAGCGGAGGCCCTTTAGTTGATAATCAAGGGCTTATTATCGGCATCAACGAAATTAGCATCGGGCTAAAGGGTGCTATACCCAGTAATGTGGCGCGTATGGTAGCGTCGCAATTGATTAAGTCTGGGCATGTCGTCCGCGGCAGTATTGGCATCGCATTTCAACCCGTGCTTCGGGAGTCCAAAATGAAGCAAGGTGCACTGGTGAGCTCGGTAGACGCTGACGGCCCTGCTGCAAAAGCTGGTATCAAACCTGGCGACATCGTCACCACAATAGAAAGCTACAACCTTGCTGCTCATTTTGATGAAGATATCCCGATCATCAATCAGCATGTGGCCTCACTGAAACCAGGCTCGGTCGCAGTGGTGAAATACCTTCGCGATGGCAAACCACAGCAGGCCAAGTTGAATGTGATCCAGCGGCCTAATGCCGATCCTGGTTTTAAGTCACTCAGCCTGATGGGCGTCACGGTGCAGGATATCACCAACTCAGTGATGCATGACTACAACCTGAAGACTAAGAAGGGTGTCGTCATCACCGGTGTACTGCCGAGTGGTGCAGCGGGAAGTGCTCGACCTGCATTGCGGACTGGTGATGTCATTAATACCCTAGATGGTAAATCAATTACTAATGTTGCTGCGCTGGAAAAAGTTGCCGCCGATGTTGTTAAGGCTAAAGGTGCTGGTGCATCGACGTTGGTGGAATACACCAACGATGATAAGCAGTTGCTGACAGTTATTAAGATCGGTGAAGAAAATGACACCTCGGTAGGCGAGGAAACACCGAAAGCCTGGCTGGGTATTGAAACACAAGTGCTCACTCGGCCCTTGGCAGACGCGCTGAACCTATCTGGAAAAACGGGCGTCAGGGTGAGCCGCGTATATAAAGGCACATCAGCAGAAATAGCCGGCATCCAGGTGGGTGATATTATTACCAAGATCGATGACCGCAGCGTGAACGCGCGCCAGGTTGGTGATGAGAATATCTTCCCAAGTATGGTGCGGCAATTGGACATCGATTCGGAAACACCACTAGACATCTTGAGGGGCTCCAATACTGTTGCCCTAAAAGTGAAGTTGGAGCAAGCTCCTAAGTCGGCTAATGAGTATCCATCATACCGTGATGATGTCATGGAGATCGTCGTTCGCGATATCACAGGACTAGAGCGAATTCAGTCGGAAAACAAGCAAGGCGAAGGTGTCCGGGTGATTTCCGTTACCCAAGGCGGATGGGCGAGTTTAGCCGGTCTGCAATCTGATGATGTGATCTCAAAGATCGATGGGGTAGCTGTTAATAACCTGAAGGGTTATGAAGCCAAGATGAAGGAATTGACCGCCAAAAAGCCAACATCGGTTGTGATGTTCGTTGTGAGAGACACCGAGTCACAGTTCATTGAGCTTCGACCGACCTGGCCTAACACAAATGGAGGCAAGCAATGAAAACTCGCTGGCTTCCGCTGACGGCGGCAACGCTGTGCTTAAGCTGTGCGGCCATGGCACAGCAAGCCACGCCAACATTAGCTCAGGCCTCACGCCAGGTATCCGGCACCAATAACGCATCGGTGATGCGTTTTAAATCGGTGCTGGCTTACAGCTATGATGGTGATGATGCGATACGTGAGGAAAACAACGAGGGAGTAGCCACAATCATTGATCCATCTGGAACGGCGATTGTAGATTACGAACTGATAGCTTACAGCACACTAGGGTCAGAAGACGGCGGGCCCAAAAGCGTAAAGCTGACTTCTGCGGAGCTGATACTAGCCGATGGCACATCCGTGCCGGTTGAAGTAGTCGCCAAAGACGCCGAGTTGGAGTTAGCGTTGATATCACCCAAGACGGCACTGAGTAAACCGCTGCCGTGTGTGAAATTCAACACCACAACGGCGATATCTCTAGGCGATACGCTATTGACGATTGGACGTATGCCTGCTGCAGCAAAGAATGCTGTTCAGGTGCTTCGTATGACTGTATGCAGCAGTTTCGAAAACCCACGGCTGCAATACGTATTTGAGGAGGGCTGCGATGATGTGCTGCCGGTATTCACGCAGCAAGGCGAGCTTGTGGGAATGACGGCTGATATCGCAGCAGGTGAACATTCCGATCGGAAAAACGAGAATGGAATGTATGCCGCTTCTGAAATCGTGAAGTTTTTAACCAAGGCCAAGTCGGCATCCGTTAAGGTAGGAGAAAACTTATGAAACGCCTCTTGATGATAATCGCGATATCGGCACTGATATGCAGCCAGCTTCTTGCCTCGCCAGCCGAACGCAAAGCCATCGTTAACCAAGCCAGTTCGGTGTTATGTGTTGAAGTGACGATGGAGACCTCATATTCAATAGAGGGCAGCGAGGACAAAGATGAGCAGCAGTCCAACGCCACTGGTATTGTCATCGATAAGTCGGGACTACTGGTTGTTCCGCTGCTAATGATTAACCCTACTGGCGTCATCAAGCAGATGATGGAGCAGATGGGTGACACTGATCCTAGCGCTAAGAAAATGCTTGAATCAATGCGCGTTGATGTTAAGAAGATCGTGGTGAGGTTAACAGACGGCACGGAGCTTCCTGCGACGGTATTGCTGAAAGACGACCAAACCGAGCTCGCAGTAATTAAGACCGCTTCGCCGTTTCCCGATACTGTAAAGCCTATTACTGTATCTGACGGTGTCTCCGTTGATCTTGGTGATGATCTATACTGCTTATCGCGGCTGGGCAGTGTTAGCAATTTTGCTCCTAGAGTTCAAGGTGCCTATATCTCAGCGAAAATCACTGATCCGAAACTGCGTTATGTTGTCGAAGGCAACATGAGTGATGAGGGGATTCCTGCTTTTACCGGAGATGGCAAGTGGGCAGGCGTCATACTCACGAAAATTGCCGGCAGAAACGACATGCCATACACCCAACTAGTTCCTTCAACTGAAGCGGCAGCTTTTATAAAGAAAGCACAAACTGCATCGGCTAAGTAGTATTTTCAGCACTCCACTAAAAGTCTTTTCCGTAGATTCTATACGGGAAAGACTTTTTTGTTATGGTATAGCAAGATAACTAGTTATAAACCGCTCATCACGGTTAGAAGGACGCTCCTTAATGTTGAGGTTAATCATGCTATTATCTTTAGCGACGTTGCTGCAAAGTGCGGCGTGCGCGCAGGTACCTGCCGTTCGCCATCCACAGCTCAGATACTGGCCATACGGCGATGCCATCACCACCATCAATGGCGGAGGTGACTATAACCGCCCGTTATACTGCAATCAAACATGGCCTGTGGTTTATGCTGGTGACCGTCCGCGGCTGGTTGGGCTCGATTGGAATGGCATATTCGGCAGACTTAATATCGCTTATTCGCGTGAAGGACACACCATGTGGCTTCACGAGTTCTCCCATATAGAATCGCGGTACCAACCAGGACGTATGAGCTGGATACTTAACGATGAGCGCTTCTCAGGCTTGAAGCTGCGTATGAATGCGGTGACCTTAGCTAGTGGAGTGGGCTTCGCCGTTAAGCTAACGGCTTCTGGGGGTGCAGCAAACGACAGGCTGCTCACCCACTACGGTGGGTATCAAGTAGGGTGGGGGCTAGACGGCCAAAGCCAGGTAGGCATGGAACCCACCGATATTGATGTGCCATATGCTGTTGCCATCACCAAGCAAGGTTTCACCGCAGAGCTAGAGCATGTAGATCGGTATCTAGACAATCCGCCGCCTTTGCGTGTCGTGGCGCAGTTCAGCCAGGCTGTGGACATGCGTTCTGTTAGCTCATCTATACCCAAGGGTGCTGCTGAGCTGGTAGCTGATGCCTCATTACCTGGCGACAAGGCTGTATGTGCATCAACACACGTCGGTAATGACACGGCTTTATATTTCTCCGTGCATGTGCATACGATCACCCATCGCGCATATTCCATTTACAACAAATGGGATGGTGTTAAGAATTTGACCCCAAGCGTGCTGCAGAAGGAAGCAGATGAGTTCGCAAAAAGCCTTGGCAACTCACCTGCAGTTGATTTTGATACGGCTTGGAAACATGCTGAGGCTATTGGTTCGCAGGTCAAGGTTGATACGCCTGATGCATACCTCAACGCGCAGGTGGCAGCCGCAAATTCGGCCATATATGGGTTATATGTAAACCCTGTGTTTACACACGGCGGTTCGCAATGGCGCTGCCAGATGCCTGGATGGCGCATGCTTGATGGCGCCACGGCATTTGGTTGGCATCAACTTGTTGAGGACGAAGCAAAATACTACATCCCACATATGATTACCACTTCAGAGCTGATCAAGCCATCGGCTAACAAGGCTGGCACCGAGGAAGCATTGGATTCGCGGTATTACGGAAAAGGCCGCATCGATCTTGACCAAGGCAATTACAACTTCCAGGTGCAGTTTTTTGAAGAGTTAATAAGGTCGTGGCGGCACACCGGCGATAAACAGTTGGAAGCGATGCTGCTTCCCGCTTTGGAGCTGCATCTTGAGAGGGCAAAGGAGTGCTTCGATCCTGACAGTGATGGCTTGTATGAAAGCTACATCAATACCTGGCCGACCGATTCGGTGGGATACAACGGCGGGGGCAGCGTAGAGGAATCGGCTTACTGCTATTATATGCATCTTGCTGCCGCGGAGATGTGCAGCCGTAAGGGCGATGTAGCTGGTTCACTAAGGCATAAAGCTGATGCGGCAAAGATTAAAAACGCGCTGCATACAATACTCTGGCTCAAAAAGAAGGGGCACTTCGGCGCATACAAGGAGCATGGCGGCTATGAGCGTGTCCATGAAGACGCGTGGTTATACAGCCAGTTTTTACCTATCGACCTAGGTATTGCGAACGAATCAGAAGCCATGCGAGCTCTGTATTACACAGAATGGGGGTTAGAACGTGTGAAGCTTCCGTATGGCGGTGAGTTGTGCGTCACATCAAACTGGGTACCCTCCATCTGGAGCGTGCGTGAGATGTATGGCGGTGACATCTACCACCTGGCCTTGAGCTATTTCCGTTCAGGACAGGCTGATGCCGGTTGGCAGCTGCTCAAAGGCACATATATGGAAAGTGGATATGGGGACCTCAAACCCAAGGCTTTATATGGCAACACCACAAATAAGCTGTCTCCTGGTGGAATAAGCCATCCTGCAGGCAGTATCGACTTCTCCGATATCACCAGTATGTTTGGTCGGTGTGTTGTTGAGGGGTTGTATGGATATCTGCCCGACTACCCTAATCACACAGTGGTCTTTCAGCCCGCAATACCCACTGAGTGGCCGCACGCCGCGATATCGAATCCTGACTTTAAGCTGAGCTTCAACAGGCAAGCAGAGACCGATCATTATGAATTTAGCCTTACTAAAGCTGCCAAAATGGTGCTTCGGCTGCCTGTATATGGTCAGCAGTTGGTTAAGGTGAGTGTGAATGGAAAGTCTGTTGCTTCCGAGATCGTTGCATCATACGGACACGGTATCGCCATCATTAAGCTGCCAGAAACGGCGCATGCAGATGTCAAGCTGGTGGTCAGCAAACGGCGTGCTCAGATTGCTGCGAAGTCGTTGAACCTTACATCGGGGCAGACAGTGGTTTTGCCGACAGATCATGAGGTATTACGGCTTGATGACTCCCAATGTGCGCTTGTTGACAGCAAAATCGTACACAACAAGATTACAGCGACGTGCACTTACACTGAAGGCAACTATGCGGTGATGGCTTTAGTCAAAGCCGATGTGCCTTATTGGCAAATGTGGAAGATCCATGTTGATAACCCCAAGCTGCAGAAAAGGCAGCAAGCAAAGAACCTGCAAAAGGCCCAGCCTAATGCCGAATGGAGTATGGTTGATATATCGCAGATACTCAACGGTGACGTTCGCCGGATATATAAGCAGGACTATAAGTCGCCTCGACCTAACACATGCAGTGTGCGAATCGGACATGACGGGTATCAGGCCTGGACGATGGCGATATGGGGTATGGCTCCTCCGCGCATCAACTTAGGCAATGTGCTTGATGAACCCGACATCTTAAACGGATACTGGATCGCCAAAGACCGTCGTTCATTTGGGTATCGGGATGAAATAACCATCGACGCATGGTTGGTGCCGGATATCTTGCCGGAGGGCGGTGCACGTATTGTGGATCGCACCCGCATCGGCACTTTGGATGGCTATATGTTGGACACCTACCCAGGCAATAGCCTGCGGTTACTCACGTCGAACGGCATGCTGTCGGCGCCAAATGTGCTTACACCATGCATCCCCGTGCGTGTGACGGCTGTATACAGCTCCAGCAAGCATATTGCGAAGCTATACAAAAACGGCAAGCTTATCGCCACTGCAAGTGAAGGCAGCTTTCCGGCGCTAACCGTTCCTGACCTACCGCTGCGTATCGGATCCGATGCCGAGGGCAAGAATGTCTTCGGTGGGAGTATTCAACGGGTGGTGATATATGGCAAAGCACTAAGCGATCAGGAAGTTCAAGCCGATGACGGTCTTTGGGCGCCCGCTGCGCAAGCAGACGCCGAATGGATACTCGCAGGCAAGAATGAGGCTGAGGTTAAGCCAACGGTCGGTGATCAGGCGATGCTGCATCAACTGCTGGAGCAGCCAAGTGAGCACCGCAGCATCATGGTTAATGGCCATATTGAGACCCCTCAAGGTGTTCGGTTTAGAGCAGTAGCTGCCGACAAGAACATCGCATTTACTTCTCTATGGGATAATTGGCCTGATGAAGTGAACATGCCCATAAATCGCAAGGCAGAGGCCATATGGCTGATGGTTTGCGGTTCAACCCAGCCCCTGCAAGGCCGAATAGCCAATGCTGCTATACGGTTTGTCTACGAAGACGGCATTGAGGAACGGCTTGAGCTCGTACCCCCGTTGAACTACCGCAGTCTGTGTTCATGGGGTGGCTCCGACTACAATCCTGACCGCGATGCTTTTGCATTAGGCAGCAATCCGCCGATGACTGTAAGCCTAGGTGTAAACTGCAGGGCGATGGTGTATGGTTGGATGCTGCGACCCGGTGTTAAGCTGAGCCATATCAAGCTAGAAACACTGTCGCAGGAGGTTGTGATTGGGTTGATGGGGGTAAGCCTCATGAACCCCATCGACTAGAGAAGAGAACATCGTGCACGTGCCGAATTCTGTGGGTGCGTGCACGATGTGATTTCGCATCACGGTTCGATGAAGCCGAAGTTCTTTAGGTAAAGCATATTGGAGACGGCAAGCGAGCCCTGCCACCACCGTTTGCTGATAGCCCATTCATTTGGGTAGTCAGCCCAGCTCCATGTTACGTCCCATATACCTTCTTCGTTCCGACTATTCAGCATCGCCAGACACTCATAATCCGCGAGTTCTTTGATGGCTGGGTAGAGAAAACTATGAGGTGTGTTCAGCAAATGCGAGGGTTTGGTCACATAGCATGTGTTCCATACAGAAGTGTCTTTGCTCACACAATGCTGAACCTGCTGCATGAGGCTGCTGCGAAACTTGCTCAAGTCCACGATATCATAAAGCCCGGCTTTCACGAGGCCCTCGTATAGCTGCACAAAACACATCACAAGGTGGCCATCGTCAAGCAGTGGGGAGCTGAACAATAGCTCCGTGGCTTGCTGCGCGATCTGCCTGCATTTTAACCATAAACTGCTGTTGCGATGGGAATGTCGTAATCCAGTTGCTGCTAAGGCGGCCGACGGGTTATAGTCGCCAACGCATGGCCCGTATACAGGGGTAGGTTCAGAATACCCCCACCATGGTGCATGCGGATATGCATTATTGCTGGCGATTGTGCTTGTCCACACTGAGCCGTTGAAATCTTGCCCCGATTCTAGGTACCGGCAGATTCCTGTGATGATGGGGTGATCGAAGGGCATATCTGGAATCTCATCGATTATGCAACATGCAGCCCATGTTTGGATGGGCGACGAGTATGGGTTCCAACAGTCAGGCTCCAGTCCGTGACCAAAACCACCATCATCGTTCTGATAGGCAGCTAAGGCATCTAGTATGTTACCTGCGGGCTGGCCATGTAAGAAGCTGTTCCATCGTGCGATATCGACGGCCCGTGCGTTGCGAAGCAGCCATTTTTCAATGTTGTGTAAAGATTGTTGGGTGAGTATGATGAGTTACCTCAAAGCAGCGTGAGATGATGCTATGCAGTAATTGCTGAATAAGAAGCGCATCACTAGGCGGTTGCTGTCAGTATACCTAGTGATAGCGCTCCTATTTATCGAATCATGCATTTCGAATGGTCGAAACACAATAAGGGACGAATTAAGTATACCTCAAGAATTGCGCAAAATGCTATTGGTGACGATAATATATGATAATAGACGTATTACCACCATGGTATTTGCGGATTATTGGTGGATGTATTCGGCCGTCACTGGCTAGCGGATTGGTTTTTCTATCCACATAAAGTGCATGTGCGGCGCTGGGTGTGGTACAATGGTGAAGGCATCGGGGTGTGGCGCAGTTTGGTAGCGCGCACGGTTCGGGACCGTGAGGTCGCCGGTTCGAGTCCGGCCACCCCGACCACCTCCTTCTTACAGACTAGCATTTCCAGCAAACATACACTCTTCATGAGGCATATTGGCGATATAATACCGGTATGGCATGCCACACGAGGAGGTTTAGTTTGAATATCGCACTGTTAGCGCCTAAACACATGCACCACAATGTATTCACCCCATCACAGGTCAATCGTATCGCCTCTTTAGGTAACTATATCGATGCGGTCTTCAAACACGACATCGACGAAGTGATTGACAAACTGGCTGATGCGGACGTTGTGGTGAGCACGTGGGGAATGCCCTGCCTTGATGAAACCATGTTGGCAGCCATGCCGAAACTCAAAGCCGTGTTCTATGCAGCTGGCTCAGTGAAAGGTTTCTATACTTTGGCTGCAGCCGATCGCGGGATAGTTGTCAGCAGTGCTGCGCCGGTTAACGCCATCCCTGTGGCGAATTACACTCTGGGTGTGATTTTGTTGTGCCAAAAACGTTTCTTTCAACAAATCGGGAAAAAGCACTCGGCGAAAGTGCCAGGCTTCTATCATCCGGTTGTTGGTGTCATCGGAGCGAGCCTTGTAGGGCGTGCGGTGATCGAGCTTCTTCGCCCATTTGAAACGCATATTTTACTGTATGATCCCATGATGTCGAACGCGGAAGCGGAGGCGATGGGGGTGGAGTTAGTTGAGCTGCCGAAGCTGATGTCCTTAAGCGACATTGTCACGCTTCATGCACCGAACCTGCCGCAGCTGCATCATATGATCAACGAGCCGTTGTTGTCGTTGATGCGTGATGGCAGCACATTCATCAATACGGCTAGAGGTGCGCTTGTCGACGAAGAAGCGCTGGTGAAGCATCTTGCTTTGGGCCGTCTCTATGCCGTGCTTGATGTTACCGACCCTGAACCGCCTGTTCAAGGACATCCCTTTTATGCGCTGCCAAATGTGGTGCTGACACCCCATATCGCTGGTTCGATGGGTAAAGAGTGTTATGCCATGGCGGACTTCGAGGTAGATGAGCTGGAGCGTTATCTGAACGGCGATCGGCTGCGCAACCGAATCGACTTTCAGAGGCTGCAATGGCAGGCATAGCTCTTTACCGCCTTTAGAGTATCTGAACTTGTTTAACTGTATATACCCATCGGGTGATTGAACCGCGTCACTGCGTTGGCCTGATGGGCTGATGTGCCGAATTAGCTAACTAAGAACACCATATAGAAAACCGCATTGTGAGGTTAGACTATCCCATGTCATTTGATAGACGCCAGTTTATACGATCCGTGAGCGTGCTGACAGCTGGTGCTTTAATCACCGCCGAAGCGGAAGCGAGGCGTTCTGCTGCGCCGATCCCCCTGCAGCCAATCACCGTGGAGCTGCTGGATATGTACCGTGGTCACTGGCAGTTTGTCGAGTGGCATGGTCAGCATCTGCATCTTCCGCAGTCTGTGACGGCTTACGCACACCATCCGGTGAACGCTAAGAAGCTTGAGGTGAAGTATCTCTGCTGTGATCCCGAGTACCCACGCATAGGCTCACATGGCGAGGTAAAGACGGCTCAGCTTGATGCCTCACATCCAGACATTGTGGTGTATAAAATCAACGAAGCTTGTTTTACATGCACTATCAAGCTGGGGAACGCCGCCGCAGGTGTGAGTTCATGCCTTATCGAGGAGCTGGTGTTGGGACCAGCAGAGAGCGGCGACAAGTATGTGGAAGCTATCTACATTGCCGCCGATGATAGGCTTTATCCGATTTGGTTAGCACCTGCTGATACTAACCACAAACCTGCTATACGCATCACAACTGATAGGGTTGGTCATATTTTTACCGCTGCCGAACCTGTAAAAGTGTTCATTTCCAGCATGGGCGTCGAATCTGCTGCTCGAGCCGAAGTTAAGCTGGAGCTGTGCAACTACGCAAGCAAGAAGATCATCTGGAGCAAGCCCCTCGCCGTTCATTCCAATATGGGTCAACTGTATCAAGCTGCATTATCGCTGCCTATTACGGAATATGGCATTTTCGAACTGACGGCCTCGGCGGACGGTGAAAAAGTCGCATCAATAAGGATCTGTCGTATACCTGCTCCTAATCGGATAGACCCCAAGTCATCAGCGATAGGCATCAATCTCTTTCAACAACAGGTGTGGTGGTACGCCTTTCAGGCGCCGATGATGGCTGCGGCTGGTGTGCATTGGATTCGTCCATGGTTGGCTTGGGAAAACACATGGAGCATTCAACAACCGGAACCCGATACATGGGATACAAGGGCCCTAGATGCCTCTGTGCGCCGCATGGAGCGCTTCAATATGCGGTATCAATGCATTCTATTCCGCGCACCAAAATGGGCGGCGAGCGGCGATGATTGGGGTGTGCCGACTGGCAGCCACATGAAGGAATGGGGCAACTACGTCTATCGGCTCGTATCGCAGTATAAAGGGCGTATCAGCGATTACGAGGTGTGGAACGAACCCGATGGTATGTGGATGTCGGATCCGAACTCTGCTGAACAATATATGAGCATGCTGAGGACAAGTTGGGTGATGGCCAAAAAAGCCGACCCTAACTGTGTGATTTATGGACTGTCACATGCGGGATACATGGACTGGCTGGAGCGTGTTGGTAAATTGGGTGCCGCGAAATACATGGATGCGGCCACATTCCATACTTATGCTAGCCCTCAGCAGTTTCCGAATGAGATGCATAAGCGGATTGAAGCGCTGCATAAATATGGCATCAATAAATATTGGCTTAACGAGTTCGGTTGCCCTGCGTATGATTTCGACCCAGAATACTCAAAACAGTTTGAGTGTTCTGAAGCCAAACAAGCAGCGGCATTAGTCAAGAACTACGCCATGGCGTTATCCTTCAACCCCGATATGAAGGCCTTCTGGTTCTGCACCCTTGATCCCCGTAACCCCGCAAATAAACCTGAATGGACTGGCGATGCGGCGATTGGCATTATCTACTTGGGATATATCCCGAAGCTGGCATACGCCGCTATAGCTGCATATGCAAAGCTGACCGATGGCAAACGCTGTGTGGGCATGGTGCAGCACCCCAAAACGGGTGTCGTTCAGGTGTCGTATAAAGACGCCGTATCCGTGGTATGGATTGAGGAAGGTGCTCAAAAGCAGCGGATACCAGCAGTGCAGCTAGGATGCCTTGCTGATGAAAAAATCACAGTGCGCGATATCTACGCCAATCCTATCGCCTCTGGTAAAGCGAATGAAATAATGATTGACCTGTCGCAAGGGCCTGTCTATATCGATGGCAGCCGTCAGCTTACCGCGACAGCAGCAGCCTATTCGGCGTGTCAAGCGAAGGTGAACGAGCTGCTTCTCGAATCTGATGTTCCCGTTCAGGTCCCACTTGGTGTTCCCGCATCGGTTAGGGTTGATGCCGCTTCTAGTTTGGAGTCTACCCTTGAGTTAAAGGTCATACATGCTTCGGACAGCACGCGACTATCTGTTGCTAGAAGGAAGTTAGGCGATAGGCAGCATGGTGTGATTACGCTTGTTTACCATGTTCATGCACCTGCCTTTGGACTGCATCGCGATGTTGATATCTCCCAAAACATCGATGTGACGGTGAATGGGGGGACGAACCTCATCAAAGACGGCAGTTTTAGCCAGAACAACCTTCAGGCTTGGGTGGTTGACGGTAAATCGGGCTATATGCTTGATATGTCGCAGTATCATTCAGCAGCAGGCAGCCTTAAGCTTACGGGACCGTTCCAACAGCGGTTTGTTCAGTTCGACTTAACCCCTGATGGCAAGCGCCCTCTGTATATACGCTTCTGGACGAAAACCCGTCAGTTGAGCAAATGCACCATCAGCGTGAACATGGCTTGGTTTGGCGATAAAGGCTGGATTAGCACAAGCTGTATCGCAACAAACTCAGCAGATAACGGATACGCGGCTCACATCCCGAATTCAACACAGGACTGGCAACAGATCGATGTGGTGCTAAAACCCCCGTATATGCCAGATGGAACGGTTAAGTCGGCATTCTTCATTGATGGCACTGGAGACGGCTCAGGTGAAGTGTGGTTCGATGATGTGGATGTGTGGCAGTAGCAGATCCGTATCTGGCACTGTATGGATGCCATATAAAGACCTCAACTAACGCAGTGACTGCTTCAGTTGAGGTCGGGTTGTTATATTTTTGGGAGATATCGCTTACTTAGTCGCCGGTTGCTCCGAAAGACCGATCAATGATCACGTAGTCAAAGAGATTCACTGCACCGCTGCCATCTAGGTCAGCCATGGGGTCAGATTGACCGAAGTTGGCGTCTAAAGCAACCATGTCGAATAGATTCACCTGGTTATCTCCGTCTGCGTCGCCATTTATAAATGATATGCTAGGTGTTGCGTCTAAATTGGACAAACTGCTGTTGATACGCAGATAATGCGCAGCACTATATGAAATGGTGTAAGGTGGGGGCAGATAACTCTCTAGGTTGTAGTTGCCATCGTCATCGGTGATCAGACTGACGCATTCACCCACTGTTGGATCTGACATTGGAGTGATGCAAGCAGTCATTTGGGCAGATAATGGATCACCGACGTAGTCATTGAGTAGTACATGACCGGAAAAAGTGTATGTTTTCCGAATTCCTGAAGTGCATTTACTTCCTGCCCATATAGCGATAAAACCTGTGTTTGGCTCAGGGGTATCGCACTGTCCGTATGAGTTATCGCCCCAAGCGACAACTGAGCCATCGTTCTTCAGTCCAACCGAATGATCATCACCTGCACATATTGCCACAAATCCTGCATTGATGCTGGGTGGGTTGCTTTGCCCAGACTCGTTGCTGCCCCATGTAACCACTGACCCATCTTTTTTCAATGCTATCGAATGGTTACCACCCGCGGCCACAGCGATAAAGTCTTTGTTTGGCTCAGGAATGTCGCACTGTCCTGAACCGTTATACCCCCATGCTGCTATTGTTCCATCCGACCTTAATCCAACTGTGTGCCAATTGCCTGATGACACAGCAACAAAATGGCTATTATCTGTTGGTGTACTGCATTGCCCCAAAGAATTATCGCCCCATGTAACTACTGTGCCGTCACTTCTGACAGCAGATAGGTGATACGCACCAGAAGTAAGGGCAGTAAAACTGGAGTTTGGCTCGGGTATATTACATTGATTACCGTAGTTATATCCCCAAACCAATATAGACCCATCTTTGCGCAGGGCCGCCGTAACATTGCTATTTGAGGTTGCTGACACGAAATTGATGTTTGGTTCTGGTAAGACGCACCTACCGAACATGTCATATCCGAAGATGGCAATTGAACTATCTTCTCGTAAGGCAACTCCATTTTGATATGCGGTAAATCCCCGATTAGGGATTATCATGCGTCCTTCGCCGGCGTAGTCTTGCCCCCATGCGGTTAGTGTGCCATCCTTTTTTATTGTAAATGAACACCAACGACCAGCGGCGATCTTGGCAAAACCTGTGTTTGGTGATGGAATGGTACATTGCCCATATGCATTGTCACCCCACATGACAACCGATCCATCGCTCTTAAGGCCAACAGAATGAAGCTGACCAGCAGCCACACTCACAAAACCACTATTAGGTACTGGCACGTTACACTCGCCATCAATGTTGTATCCCCAAGCTTGCACGGAGCCATCTTTCCGAACTGCCAGAATGTGATGTCCTCCTGCGCTTATGGATGTGAACCCGTTGTTAGGTGAAGGAGGATTGCATTGGTTGTGGTCGTTATTGCCCCAAACGACTACAGAACCATCCTTTTTTAAACCTACAGAAAAATTGTCACCTGCAGAGATCGCAATAAAATCGTGGTTAGGCTCTGGTAGTTGACATTGATTACTGTCATTTCGACCCCAAGCAGTGATCGTTCCATCGCTTTTTAGCCCAAGGGTGTGATATCCACCTGCCGCGACAGCAACATAGTTATTGTTATCATCAGGCACATTGCATTGACCGTAGAAATTGGATCCCCATGTTACGATGGAACCATCTCGCTTAAGTGCAGCAGAATGTGTATATCCCACGGCGATTTTTGTGTAGTTGGTATTAGGCTTGGGCACCATACACTCGCCTAATGTGTTGTGCCCCCAAGCAACTATCGAACCATTACGTTTTAAAGCCAGCGTGTGATATTCTGTTGAAACAACGTCGCTGTATCCAGTGCTATTGCCCGGGGGGTTGACTGAAGCACCCCATGTTTGGATAGTGCCGCTTTGGGCGTAACAATATGCATTCATTACTACTAGAACTGAGACTAACACGGTAGAACATAGTGTATGCAGGAAATTGCATTTCAAACTCATGTCATGCTCCTATTAAATGTGGTAACAACGGGTTATGCTAATTGTTGCTGTGTCGAAAGACCGCCAAAATATACATCCGGCGCGCATCTTTGCAGCGCCTTCTATTGGAACTGATGAGCATGGCGGCAACATTGAAGCCGCCATGCTCATGGCTGCCTATTTCGAGGCGGCTTCGGTGCTTAAGGTCCAGTTGTCCGTTCGGAACGGCGATGCCGGTAAACCTTCCGAGTTATACAGGTTTACGACTGGGCAGTAGTACCAGCCATATCGGACGGCAACAGGGGTAGGCACGCTGGGGCTGCTGACCTTGACTGTTTTGCCGACGATGACTGCTTCGGCGTTGTACCACTTCTTGTCGGCGCCTGCGATGGTCCAGCCAGTTAATGGACCGCCTTTAGCCACTAAGCCTTTAGCAATGCTGTTGAACGAAACAATGGCGGTTCCATTGCTGAACTTCACACCCTTATAATCAGGACCTTTGTATGTGATGTGCCGCTTATATGCAATGGCTCTGGCAGCTAGTGCGAGTCTTTCACCCACGGGTTCTTTCCAGATGGGGTGAATATCATCTGGGTTGCCGTGATCGGTGATAACCGCCATGGCTGTGTTGGGGCAGTGAACAGCTGTTAGGCGCTGAGCTTCGCGCAGTTCAGCCCATTGGCTTTCTTGAGGCTCGTTCACGATTGCGGTGAATGGTGCAAGCTGAACGAATAAGAAGGGGAAGTTGCCTAATCCCCACTCTTTTCGCCAGTTTACGATCATGTCGGTAAATCGGCGTTCATATATGGAGGCACGACCGGCGTTTGTTTCACCTTGATACCAAATAACACCTTTTATACCGTATGGGATGAGCGGACAGATCATGCCGTTATACAACACTGATGGGTCGTTAGGCTTCTGTGCCCATTCTGGTAGGTTGACCCTGTCTGTTGCCCACTGAGCTGCATCTTTTGGGTCGAGCACCTTAGGGTTTGTCCATGCTTCTACGCGGGTGCCGCCTAGGCTGGAGTTGATGAGCCCGACGGGTATTTTCTCATCACGCTGAAGCGCTCTGCCGAAGTAGTATCCCACTGCACTGAAAGTTGGCACGGTTTCAGGAGCGCATACTCTCCACGCTTGTTTAGCATCTGAGACCGGCTCATTGGAAATGGTCATGGGCACATCATAAAGGCGAATCATGGGGTTGCTGCACTTTTTGATGGCTTCAGCTCCGCCGTCACTGCTCTGTAGGTAGAACTGCATGTTGCTTTGACCGCTGCAAACCCACACATCGCCAACCATTAGGTTTTTGACGACGAGTTTATTGGTGCCTTTGACAACCATATCGTATGGTCCACCTGCGGCCAATGGCTTTAGCCGGAGCATCCACTTGCCGTCGGCAGCAACCGTGCTGGCGGTCTGTCCGCAAAACTGTACGGTGACTTTTTCGCCGTTATCGGCTGTGCCATAGATGGGCAACTTGATGCCTCGCTGTACCACACCGTTATCGGTGAACAGCGAATGCAGGGTCACGGTAGCCCACGACGGCGTTGCAGCGACGAGTGCCGCAGCAATGACTGCGTGAATCTGACTATACTTCATATAAACCTCTGTGTTGAATTAGTTCGCGATGATTACAGCAGGCCAACGGCTTGCAGCCATGTGCGAGCGATGAGGCTGTGACCGGCATTGGTGGGGTGTACACCATCCGATGCCCAGAAAGATAAACCAGTGTGACATGCCGCTGATGCAAATATGCCATCCATTGGTAAATAGGTGACACCAAACTCCTGAGCGAGTGCGCGAACAGAATGGATTTTTGGGTCGAGGTCTTCCCGCCACTTGTTTTGGTCGGGGGAGACAGGCAAAACAAACGGCTCAATCATCACGATCTTGGCATCGAGCTCGTTCTTAACGCGCTCAAGGATCGTGCGGTAGTTTTGGGTGAACTGCTCGGTTGTGGTGACATCATTGCTGTCATAACGGCGCCATGTGTCATTTACGCCGATGAGTATGGAAACAACATCCGGTTTAAGTGCGATGCAGTCCTCTGTCCATCGGTTGACGAGGTCGATGGTTCGGTTGCCGCTAATACCGCGGTTTAGGATGGTGCACTTGTTGTCTGGGTGTGCAGCGGATAGCATCCCGTGAACAAACATGGGGTATCCACCGCCCAACTCGGCGTTGTTGGTATAGCTGCGGCCGGTATCGGTTACGCTGTCACCTTGGAACAGTATGGTTAACTTACTACTAACATCAAGCATGAGAAAACATCCCTCCATAATATGGCTAATCGAGGTTATTATAAACCGAATTTCTGTTTACTGCTTTATAACCACTTGACCATATCCATACTAGTGAATGTTTTCCCCGAAATCCTATGTGCTACTGGTGTAAAAGTGATAATTTGGTGCTAACAATACGGTGAAATGGCGTGTTGCTCTTACTTCTTGTGAGCACCTTTCAGGCCGATGACACCATCGAGAACAGCACCATCCATATTGGCGCCCGTTAGGTTAGCCGATGTGAAGTTGGCGTTGTTTAGGCCGGCATTTGAAAAGTTAGCATTAGACAGATTTGCATGCTGAAAATTGGAGGCCTGTGCATGTGCATGGTCGAAGTCGGCGCCTTGCATGTCGGCATTGGTGAAGTTAGTTGCCTTAGGACATGACTGGCAGAACAGGGCATGGCTCAATCTGGCTCCAGAAAAGTTTGTATCCACCATAATGGCATGTGTGAAGTTGGCTCCTTCGAGATTTGCACCCCGAAGATCCGCTTTATCGAGATATGCATGTTCGAGGCTAATGTGCGACAAGTCAAGACCGTGCAGATTGGCTGAGTGAAGGTTCCTCTTATTCTTGGTCAACGCTGTTTTGAGGTCTCTATAGTTGCCGCTGATGATGACCGCACCACTAGTGTCCTTGATAGTGATAGGCCTTTTGTAGACACACTCGGAAACCAGAGTACATACGGCACACAGCCCAACAATAACCAATACAGATGCGTACTTGTTCTTACCCATCATGAACTCCTTATTAGTACACTTCAGCGTGCTTAGCTAAATGATACCCGATATGGCTGTGAACGTAATATGCATTTTGGTGGTTCAAGCTTAAGTGATGCTCAACAGAGGCTGAGGTATTGTTATACTCGTTACAAATCAAACAGGTTAAGCTGATGGGTTGCTTGTGGCTGCTCCGGTTTGGGGTGATCCCGGTTGTCATGCGATGCACTCATCACATCGCAGCGGATGCCGTGATGGGTGCAGAACACTGCGACCTGCTGACCGACATCATGGTAATACTCATCAACACCTGGATAGCTTGCGGCAATGCGGTTGTAATTCGTTCGTCCGAAATGGAGGCTGTCTACAAACCCAATCGCCTCAAGTATCGGTTCTACGCTTTGGGTGTGGATGTTAGGAGTGGGGTAGGGTTCCATGCTGACAAATGTGCTGCAGCCCTGCATATGGAGCCGGTGTAAACTCTCGCGTCTTTGCTCATAGGGTGCCGTTCCTGGCTCATAACGCAGGCGGAACGCCTCATCCAACGACACTAGGGTAATACCATAATGGTTGTCGGGCGACAGCTCCGCGAGCTGCTGCGGAAGTATCCCTTTGGTGAGTATCGAGCAGGGAATGCCTTCCGCGTTCAGCTTCTTGATGATGCTAAGACTCATCTCTGCTATCTCAGGATATCCATACATGAAGGGGTCTGTGGAGAAACACAGATGAACCCTGTGGATTTTTAGGCGCAGCCGCGGAAGCTCTGCGGTCAACAGCTCCATAGCATTGCTGACGAGTTTGGGGTTCAGCCACTCGGAATACGACTGAACCCTGCCGAAGCGCTTCGCCATGAGGAAGGCATAGCACGGAAATCGGCATCCATGCGAACATCCCAGTACGTGGTTGATGGTGTAGTCCATCGGCGCCACCCCGGATTTATACAGCAGTGTTTTGCGGGTTATGTATTCCATGCTGGTATTATACCGCAAATATGTCTGTGTGTATTAGGCGAATTCGATGATAGTAACGGCATGAAGTGTACTGATGCGTCTGTGATGAAGATGAAGTGAGTATGATGGTGGTGAATTGAAGAAGTTTGGCAAAGCAACTCTACGGTGATTTAACCCACTTGTTCATGCGACGGAATAATATCGCATGAACAGGTGGATTCTGTTATCTATGAATTATTGCTATTTCGTGATCAGCTGATATTCATATGGTAACTCTTGAGTTCTATTAGGACTACGTTGTCCACCATGCGGGCTTACCCTTTGTTGCTCGTCCGCCTTCATGTTTGAACTTGAAATTAAGTCCAAAATGACGTGCTTTACGAACAATATCATCTAGTTCATGTCCACCGATAATCCATAGCGCACCGCCATGCTCGCGTTTATCAAGATAGGGGACATTATGCTGTTTTAGCAAGGAAAAGATATCATCCGCATCGGGAACCAAATCATCCATGCCATCCAAGGCTATCTGGACAGGATGAGAAGATCGCACCGGTGCTGTCTCAGATATAAGCGGTTTAACTGGAACCACGGATTTTGTTATAGGTTTTTTCTCGTCAGTAGATTGTGTGTTTGCCCCGTTTTTTGGTATCTGATTCGATGCTTTTTTTGTTGGACATGGCTCCTGTGTTGCAGGTAAAGTCGCCTTTATCACTTCAGCTTCGTGAGTGTATGTCACATCCGCTTCGATGATTTCTTTGGTTGTGTCAAGCGCCGATGCAATAGTTTCGTCTTTCGACATATCAGGTATACCCTCCTTACCGTAGAGAATATTACTTGCTAGATTTTTCACACGGTTCAATAGTTCGGTATTACGAGATTCATTAGTGGTTGACACCGTATCTTCCGGTTCAATGCCATATGTAGTAAGTTCACTAATCACCCTGTCGATTACAGCTTCAGGCTGCCCGTAGTATTCACTGCCACGGATTCTGATGAATCTCCAGCCCAGACGTTCCAGGATGGTCTGACGTTCCATATCCTCACGAATTTTGGCTTCACTGTTATGCCACCGTTCCCCATCGCATTCAATGGCAATCATCTTGCTTTTAAATACAGCTACCATATCCAACCTATATGCACCGACTTGCCATTGCTGTACGATGTGATAACCCCGCGTGACTAGGGCAGACGCAACGGATGTCTCAAAAGGTGATTCTGCTTTCGCTTCTACCTCGGCACGCTTTAACTCATTAGTGTGAGGATTTGATGCGTAATCAATCAGAGTTTTACGAATATCACCGGGTTTTAGATCGATAGCGGAGTCAAGTGAATGGACAACCCATAGCTGGTCTTTTGCACGACTAGCTGCAACATTGTAACGCTTGCGATATGCATCATCCACACCGTAATTCTGAATATGAATCGGGCCGGTACCATTTCCGCTATCTACAACACTTAGGATAATCACGTCACGCTCGTCACCTTGGAAATTTGCGGAATTTCCGCAAATAATACTACGAGTTACAATTTCCTTCGGGTCAATTTCTTCCTCAATTAATTTTTGAATTAGCTTAACTTGTTCAACACCGAGCATGGATATAACACCCATGGTTTTACCTTTGTATTCAGGTTGTTTTATACAGGACTGTAATAACGCCACAACTGCGCGAGCTTCATTTTGATTGGTTTTAGCTTCACGGTGACCATTAATGACACGGTAGTTTACAACAGCTGGGAGAAGGATACTATTACTTCCATCACGTAACGGTTTAATCTTATAGTCATAGGACAGCATATTGCTGAAGCCAATGATTTCCGGTACACACCTAAAGTGCTCGCGAAGCATCAAAGGTTGGAACGTTGTTGCTGCAATGTCGTAAATCGAGGTTTTACCATTATACAAATGAGAGTTAGGAATCTTGTCCTTTATGTACACCTGCTCGAGCCTATTCATCTCATCGACATCAACACCGACAGCCATCGGACTAACCTGTTTATCGTCGCCCACAATGATTAGTCTTTTACCCATATACAAAATGGCGAGTGAAGATATATCTGACTGGCTAGCTTCATCGATGATAATGATATCGAAGCGATTCGTTATAGGATTTAGACTCTCAAGTGCCCTGTTGATGGGCATAATCCAACCAGGCACTGCATTTTGGCATTTAGTCATCAATTTACGAGCTTCTGCTTTAAGCATAGGTGCGTTTTTTCCGGTGCCCTTACCAATACGCTTTACAGTCTGTTTCCATCCTTGCAAAGCTTGTTTCATGTCGATATCTGCCTCGGTCTTTCTGAGCAAATGATACCAACCACTCTTTTCTGCATACTCTGCGGTAACTCGTCTGTATTCTTTACTCAATCGAAGGCTGTCCGCCTGCAACTGACAGAACGGTTGTGCAGTAATATCATCAATGATGCTAGAAAGTTGTTTCCACTTCCAGGCATCTTCTATTGTGCTCGGAATAGTAAATTCGCCATGGATACCAATACGACTACGAATAGCATCTGCCCACTGAGGTGCAACTGGTTCCAGAATCTTAAGCATTTCAATTCGATCATTTTGAATCTTGTATTTGGCATACATTGCACCTAATGCTGCATATGATTCGGCATATGCAACTGTATCACTGGTATTGATAGCATTGAGAACACCAATGCAATATTTGCTCCCCCCACGTTTCCCTGCTTCCAAGGCTGTCTTCTGATGGTTGAGCATACCCAACTGCACCTTGGCTTTGTCCACTGCCTCGAATGCATTACAAAGCTCCGGGATAATACCCTCCACTGCAGAGAGAATTTTATCAGTGGCGATAAGGTCAGAATCCAATGTGCTAATAGAAAAAATCTTATCAGCCGGCAAACCGCATGCAGCCAACTTGTCCATCAATAGCTGGTAGTTGTTTGTATACCAATCCAGATATTTCTGAATGTAAGGTATAAAATTGTTGGCAATATTCTCCTGATGATCCGTATCCAGTTCAAGGAACTTTGGAATGTCATGATCCGAAAGCAACTCATTCCAGTAAATAGAACACTGTCTGCGGATATCTTCCATCTCAATGAAGTGAAGAATGATATCACAATCAGCCGCAGATTGGAGGCGCTTTCCGTTGATGGTAACAGCTTTAAGTGCTGCGCCATACTCCTTATGAATCATCAGTGTAAATCTTGATATCTTTCCTTTGGTGGTAAATATATCTTTTAGCGATGCAATAGTTTCCTTTAGGTCTGTTATAGTATCCAGACTAACGAACCGAATATTGTGACCGAACTGCTCTCCAACAATACTATCGGCATAAGCGCGGGTTTCCTGTATCTTATCAATAAGCGTTATCCATTTCTGACGTAATGCACCATTACTTTTTCCATCTACTACAGCGAATTTCATCCAGTTTTCGATTTTTCCGAAGGATGCTGCATAGTCATTTAAGTCTTTTACGGCTTCCATTGAAGGGCAATCAACCGAAAATGTTCCAAACGGGCACGCGAATTCAAGCTTCCGATCATCCTCCAGATTGGTGATACGCCAGTTGTTATTTGCTTTCAGAGCTTCCAATCGCTTTAGCGCCGACTGGTAGCTTTCCAACGTATAAGTAAATTCATCCGGAGCCATAATTTGCTTAGTATCTGGAATGTCCGCTTCGAGTTCACGTTCATCTTCAACAGACAGGCCTTCGTTGCTGCGATAAAGTGCTGTCAGTTGTTCAAAGGTAAGTGGTAATGGATAATTCAGGCGCACCTTTCCAGGAATATAAGAAAGGTCCTCAGTATGATTCAGAACGAACTCCGCAGCCTTTGATGGTGAGATATCTTCGCCATTATAAACGATACAATTACATTCCCGATTTAGGATTGTAAATATCTTGCGGCGAACTGCTGCCAGCTGTTTGATGATATCCTTACGCTCTTCAGCAAACTCGTCCATATCTCGTTTCACTTCAAAGGAAGTTGTTTTGGACATATGCCCTGTGATTCCGTCGATGGATCGCTCCATATCTACATTGGAATCATCCAGAATTGACACGCAAAGATCCTGAAGGCCGGGGGCAACCTTTTCTTTTAAGACGCTGAGCGCCTTGGGTGTTTGACTGGTAACAAGCACGCTATTGCCCTGAGCAAGGAAATGTCCCATAAGGTTTGCGATTGTGTGGGTCTTGCCGGTACCAGGAGGCCCCTGTACCAGCACGGCATTGTAGCAACTGATGCGCTTGGCAATCTCTAGTTGTTCCTTATTTGCCTCCTTGGACAGAAGAATGTCGACACTTTCGCCGCCTACGGCTGCCAGTTGCTCTTCAATGCTCTCTTCACCGATATCTTCTGGAATTTCGATAGTGCCGCCGTCAACGATATCGCCAATCGGCGCAGGTACATATCCGGTATTCTGCACATTGTCTATAATTTGCTCAATTGCTTTCACGGTACCATCCAGACGATTACGAACGAAATAAACCGGATCTAGGTATAGGAGCAATCTGTCTGCATCGTTCCAGTTGGAAGGTGTGCCGTCATCTGAGAATATACTTTCCGGTGACAGTTGACGTACCAACACCTTTAGAAATCCTGGAGTGTCATTCCTGTCTAGAGGATGGTAATCGTTCAGCTGAAGATTCATACTGAGTTCGCCAATTGCGCTTGTATTTATACCCTCAATATTCTGAAAAGCAAAGGTATACAATTCCGATGCTACATTCGTATCCTCAATAGAAACCGTATTCTTATCGGCATCATAATTTACCTTAACACGGTGCGTCAGTACGGGATGGCGAAGTTCAGAATTTTTGCTGTCGCAGAGAATACCATTCGAAATAACCATCTCCATGGTTTCAGAGTCTCTCTTCAGTTCAAAATATAGCCGATAGAGATCTGTGAATAGATCACGGGTTCTCTCCGTTATCTTCTGTTGAGCTACCCATTCAGAACGTAGTACCTGCCAACGGCTAAATGCTTCGATACGCTGTTTATTATCGGTAAACCGCTCAGGTTCTTCTTGTGATTCATGCGTGTCAAAATGCTCAGTATCCTTTGTCCTTGCAAGAGGAATTTTATACGAATTCCATCCGTCTTCCAGCCATTTGGCAAAGATAACATCCGGTTCAGGACACCTATGGAATTCCGGCTTGTGTACCGAAAGCAACAAATCACTTGCGTTTGCAGATTCATCATCAACACGGTCACGGTAGAATACGGAGATATGCTCAGGATCATCTGGAATTTCCGAGAGTGCCAAAAACCATGGGTATTTATCGATATTCAAGATGGCCTTTTGTTTCAGCTTATTCATATCGTTTATGAATTGGTATAAAGCAACTACTTTTCCCTGTTTTGTCAGTTCGGCATCGTCAAGGTCCTGTGTCTTAGTACCGTCAATCATTGCCTGTAACCTCCTCACAAACATATTCATCCGGGATGAACACCGCTATGTAATCTATGTCATCGACCTTGCAGTTATATGGCTTGATACTCTAGCAGATTCCAGGAAACACTAATATTGTCCTTGAGCAGAGTAGTTATATTCGCACTATACCCAGCCATCTTCAGAAGTGGGGCATAAATACCGCCCCTGTCAATAAGCATATAGAGTGGTGACTTGTATCTGCTTGTCATAACGCAACTTCACGAGTGTTGCATTAAATATATCACTAATTGGTGAAAAATACTTCCACTACTAATATCCCTTTTTTAGTAGCGATATTTTCGCTCATTTACTACGGAATTTTCGTTTTATCAGTCTATATCGAGGTGAGAACCGAAAGATGCCGAAAGTGCTTGTTTGAAGTGTACTGATGCGTCTGTGATGAAGATGAAGTGAGTATGATGGTGGTGAAT
>CAZFLA010000009.1:0-30535 GCA_964519405.1 uncultured bacterium | reverse complement strand
TGAAGAAGTTTTGGTCGGGGTGGCGGGACTTGAACCTGCGACCTCTTGACCCCCAGTCAAGCGCGCTACCAAACTGCGCCACACCCCGGTAACCAACAGAATTATAACAGCAGGGCAGTTTTCCGTCAACCCTAAGGCGGTATGGTCGTTTACGGGCAGCGGTTGCTATCTGTTCGCACACATAGGTATAATTGCTCTGTCTTGTGCGTCATCATTCCGTCTGTGTTATCGTATTATCTAGGGTATGAGGCGCAGAATTGGAGTGATCTATGAATCGGTTATCTTTGATGTGTCTGATGTGTTCGGTGCAGCTAGCACTTTTTTGCACCAAACCAAGTTGGAGTGAACCTATGAAGTTACTAGCATCGTGCCCGCTAGTTAAGGTGATGAACTCCTCATCATTATCTAGTGAGCTTAAGGAACTACACATTGATGCCGCGTCAGGCGAAGTTGTTAGCGCCCAAGCAGTGCTGATACCAGCCGATAAGGCGGATGTTGTATCAGCAAAGATGACCACACTTGTGACTGCAGATGGCAAATCGTCCATCCCTGCCAGCGCGGCACGTCTGCAGTGGATTCGCACCATGCATATTTCAACTAACACTACTGGCATACCTGCCGACGAGTTGGTAGCGAAAGCCCCTGCTGATATCCCCGATCCTTTCTGGGAGGACGCTTCTCGGCCAGTGGAACCAAGTAAGCTGCAGCCTCTATGGGTGGAAGTCACCGTGCCGCAGAATTTGTCTGCCGGTATCTATAAGGGTCAGTTGGTTGTTGAAGGCAAGAACGGCAGTTGCAGCATGCCGGTATCGCTTCGGGTAAGGGAATTCAGTATGCCGGAAACCCGTCATCAGCGGGTTATCCAGTGGTGGCAGTTTCCAGGCAGATCATTCAGCAAGATCAAATTCGGTACCGATGAATACTGGGATTTTCTCAAGAAGATGTGCGAATTTGTGGGCAGCTACCGACAAACTGATGTTCGCGCTGATTGGGACATGATACCTCGCAGCGCAGATGGTAAGTCTTGGGACACATCCAAGCTGGAGAAATACATCGATATCGCATTCAACGCGGGTATGAAGGGTGTTCATCTGAATACTGTAGGGCACCACACCAAGCATCAGCTTGAGCCAGGCAGCACCACTGATACAGATGAAGATTCCATGCAGCGCCTGGCTGCTGTACAGCAGTTGGCTGTGAAGCGCGGATGGCAGGGCCGGATCTATACAAGCATCGCAGACGAGCCTTTTATTGTTCATGAACAGACTTATAAGGCTGTGCTAAAACGCGTTCACGAAACCGCCCCTGATATTAAAGTCATAGAAGCTATTGAAACTGACGATATCGGTGATATCGACGTGTTTGTGCCCAAACTGAACCACATCAATATGTGGTGGCCAACCTTTCAGAAACTCAGAGATGAGGGTCAAAGCGTTTGGTTCTACACATGCTGTCATCCGATGGGACGGTATCCTAACCGCTTCCTCGATCAACCACTAGTGGAAGCACGAGAATTACACTGGATAAGTTATCTCTACAACCTAGATGGATTCCTCCATTGGGGATTGAACTGGTATCAAAAGGGCGCAGATCCTTATACCGAAGAGGCTGCAGTGTTTGATGGGCTGCCGCCAGGAGATGCTCAGGTGGCATATCCTGGTAAAACAGGCTGGTTAGGCTCAATGCGTTTAGCGACTATGCGTGATGGTCTGCAAGACTACGAGTATCTGTGGACACTGGAACGCCGTATTCGTGCACTGAAGAGCCAGATAGGGGACGGCGCGAGTTGGATTGACGCGCGTCAGCGGCCTACCGAGCTATGCAAGAGGGTTGTGCAGTCCTTCTACGACCATACGCGTGATGGGCAGGTTCTGCTGGATACCCGTGCAGCCATCGCTGATGAGATAGAGGCCTTGGATGCATCGCCGTATCTGTATGTGCAGACAAATCCTGCGGATGGCTCTGTTACCCCTGAAGGGCCAATCATGGTCAACGTGCGCGGCGCAGCAACGCCAGGCTCAAAGGTGACTATCAATGGTGAAGCCGTACCGGCAACTCAGGTGAACGCCGACGGTACATTCATCGCCATGGTCTTCCTCACTGCAGAGAAGTCGAAGATCACTGTGACTATCGAAAAAGATGGTGTCACACGTAGCGTGGTGAGGTCATTCATCGTGAAGGAATAGCCTAGCAACTGTATTGGCTAGTCAGCAAGTGCCGGGGCAGACCTCCGTTGTCTGCCCCGGCACAGTTTTTACTTGGTGACGGGCAGACGCAGCACTTGTCTGTCACCAAAGAAATCGGTATACGAGATGGTATTGGAATCTACCCACTGACAGTGGTTCATCAGGATATACTCGGTAGCCCATCTTCTTGTTAATGTGTCGAACACTCTGAAATGACTAATGCTCATTTTCACGGTGATAAGCGATGGGTTATTAGGGTGTGTCTTTTTGCGGCAGCGGATTAGTCGCTCTATTTCCTTTAAATCATCGTCTGGTATGCGTGTTAGCATGGGACGGTTGGGGTCAGAGGCAACCATGATATATCGGCCATCGGCTGATCCGTAGGCAATGAAATCACGGTATTTCAACTGAAGTGAAGTTGGTGTGATGTTTTGGTTTTTTTCGATTTTCATATAGCTGAGGCTTGGTAAGCCTTTAATATTGCCGATGATCGCCAGGCTGTTGGCGGTTATCCACTGTGGTGTGTCGGATGCATCGGTGTTCGGTATCTCAGCGATGGTTGAGGAGGGATTAAGCCGGAATAGCTGTGTTTTTAGTACGTAGCTTCCATGGCGCCAATCATATGCCGCCACCGGAATAACCGCATATTCACCAGTCGGCGATACGCGGCTTGCCGAGTTGCCCCCGCCGGAATAGATGACCGCGTATTGGTATAGGTCAACCATCCTCCAGATGGTGAAAGCCAGCAGGACAATTAACAGCCCCTTAACATATAGTAACGAGCGCGTGTCTCGTTCCTTCATGTGAATGTTGATGGCCAGCAATACACCTGGCATCAGAACCAACAGCAGCAAGATCACACTGCTGAACGCGGCCATCGCGACGATGTTCATGGCTGATATGCGGATCATGATGACCAGCGTGACCAGGCAAAGCCACAGCAACATGATGAGTTTGCATGGGAGTGAACTCCAGAGCGACCTCACGCAGAAACCGCAATACCATGCACCTGCCAGAATGCACATGCACACAAAAAGGCCATAAAGGCGGTTGTCGTTTTGCAAAAGCTGGCGATAGGGCTGTGGGCATGTGAAGCTGAATAGGCAATACCCCGCCAAACTGCTAAGCAGCACATATGATAATGCTGTAATGGTGTGCGCCGCCAATGCGCGCGATGCCTTGGTGGACAGCGTAGCCATCAAGTTGTTGATCGGCTGAGAGATATCGGATGTTTGCGCGGTGAAGCCTAACAACACGCCAACAGCAACGGGCAATGTTATCCAGATACTAATCGGCTGCCACAGGTTGACGATGGGGTATCCGCCGGAGATGTGTATACATACCATTGTGCACACCACAAGCAGCATGCCTAACGGCCAAGATTCTCTGTAGTCTTTCCATAATAGTCTGCTCATTGGTTGGCACCTCGGCTTGATGAAAGCTGGTAGGATTTCGCCTCTGTATCGGCGGCATTTATGATGCAGATACGGGTTACATTGCTGCCTGTCACCGCGAACTTGGAGCCGGATATCGGCTGTATCGTGAGCTCAGACGGGCTGTTTGGCAGCAGTAGATGCGAACGATGCGTGGCGATGTCGTAACCCACATAGTCGCTTCCCTGACCGTATTTAGCAGGTAAGCAAAATAGCAGATACCGTTGATCTTTACTGATATCGCAGTCGGTTGGCGGTGCTTTATAGTCACCAAGCAGTGCCAGGTCGATAGACCCAAGTGTTGATACCGCATTGCGGCGGATATCCCACAACTTCAAATCTGCGCTTGATGAACCAATCTTAATACCGACGGCTATTCCCTTGTCGTTTAATGCCATGATCTTGGTCATCGTAGATAATGGGATATTGTATTGCGCCATTGAGCTGGTGTCATTAGCGCTCCAAGTGTTGCTGATGGAATCAACTAATACCGTCCAGTTTTGGCTAGTCATCGCGGGGCCGTTGGTAATTACGGGTGGCTCTTCAATTTGTGGACGCGCGAGTATGGTCACCAGGCATATTGCGGAGATGATCGTCACCCCAACAACACGCTGCACTCTTTCGCTGGAACGCATGATGAGCATGCTGTTCCATATGATCGCGATGATGCAGAGTGCGTATGCGTTGATGAGTGCAGGGATGATATCTGAGACTATCGCGTATGTCCGTAAGTTGTCGTTCTCTGTTTTTGCAGATATACCAAGCATCGGAAAGCTCGCTAACACCCACGGCAGCAAAATGGCGATGAGGATAACCACCCATCGATCAACCCATAATCCGAGGTGATATAAAGCCAAAGTAATCATCGGCATCAGTGCACATGTGGTTGGCAGCACGATCTCTATTGGAAATCCAATCAACTCGGAGATCGTTGCCGATGTGAGAATGCTCACAACCAGCGCCACAGTGCATAGTATGAGCGTTGAAGCTGTATACACCCATATAGGCCGTGCTAACGGCGTCATGTGACCTTTCAGCAGTTCGCGCCTGTCGGCTGCAGATCGAACGGCCACGTTGTAACCGAACAAGGCCGATATTGCCGAGAGATACAGCACGTTTATCACCCAAGCCGACTCGTATGTGGAATAGGCGCTGCGTATCCAGTTTCCAACGGGAACAAGAGCCAGTAGCACCGAAGCCCACTTCAGCCAGTCCTCGCGCCAGACCTTCCAAAGCAGCCGTTTAAATATCTGCCAAGTCATCGTAGTTCCTCCGGATGAGGTGTTTGTTTTGGTATCATTTGTGGTGGTTGATGTGGTTGCTGCTTTGGTGCCATTGGGGGGGCCATTGGTACCGGGATGTCACGAGGTGGCTCCCATTTATCAAGACCGTTGTTTGGGCTGTTCACCACATCGCGTGTTGTTTGAAATAGGCTAACCGCGAAAACTGCAGTGGTGATCAATATCATGGCTGACCTCGTACTGGGTTTCACATGTCTGTAGTGCGCAATGATTTCGGTGAGGACTACGGCTGACAACGCGAGCGGTATAGATGATATCGCACCGGATTTGCCGGAGATGTATACGAAAACCATCAGGACGAATACAAGAATGTTCGTTAATGTGCCAGCCGTTTGGTTGTTTTTGATTTGTATGTTGCCGAAACAGTATCCGAAACATATTGTTATAAACGCTTGCTGACAGATAATAAATACGCCGGTATTGCCAAGTAGGGGCATTCCACCAGTGTTAATAATAGTCGACGCCTGAAGAGCGTAATGAATATGTAAACCAGTGACCACACATATCAAGGTGATGATTGTACATAAAATGTGTGACGCGTACATCATGGCGATCCTTGGTGGTGTGAGCGGCATTGCGCCGGAATGATACTGACTCCATTCACCGCCACAACTATATCCGATGAGAAGGTAGAACACGGCGACAAACATTATTCCTTCTGCTGGTGTAGACGAGTATAGGCTGTGAAACACTAGAATCGCAATCCAACAGAACAGCTGTTGCTTGAAATGTATCCAAATAAACCTTGACATTTTACACCCTTCAGTTATGCGAGCCGTAGTATGACGGTTGTTGTGTTTCATATCTCGCTTCATTACGCTAACGTGCAACCGTAAGCCACTGCGATGACTGCCAGTAGGATAGTCATTGCGTTGATTATGTATTGCATAATCGTGGAATGATGATGTTTAATCATTGATGATATAAGCGGAATACCAAGCAACCAACACAACAACAGCCCAATCGAGTTAACTAAAACGATGTTTTGCATCATCGTCTGGTGTGCCCTAATTAACGAGATCGCATAGATGACTGTTGCGATCGTTGCTGCGTCTATAAACATCATCTTTGTGTAGTATTGATACGCATACAGGAAAGAAATAATAGGAATGGTATACCCATATGCAATCCAATATATGGCCGGCGAATGTGCTATATCTGTCCCAGTTAAGCATTTGATGCCCAGATAGGCAACACTTACAGACATTAATGCGAGTGATATAATCGAAGGAACGCATATTACAGATTGGGGTGCTAAGCATTGCTTAAACAGCACTGTGTCCTTCTCATAGCGGTCCGATGGGAAGAAGAGTATCAACTGTATTAACAGGATATAGAACCCGTAATATGAAACGCTGTAAAACACAGTGTTGATCGAGATGAAAACCACAAGCACCGAAGCCCACTTCAGCCAGTCCTCGCGCCAGACCTTCCAAAGCAGCCGTTTAAATATCTGCCAAGTCATTACCGGTTGCCTCCAGAGAGCTGCAGTATCTGCCGTTTGCCTGCAGTGTCGACATAGCCCACGGAATTAGCATTCTGCCACCAGCAGTAGCTTACTTGGATGGGCTTCGACAGCCACTTGGCGTTGCGCACATCGAGGATGCGGAAAAACAGAGGCGGCTCCGATGGTCTACGGATGATATACTCCCTGAACAACCCGTTATTGCTATCGTCAAGCGAACCGATATTTCCGTATATTACTGTGGCATAGTAGCCGTTACTGGAACCCACAACAATGCTGTCACGTTCATCTAGTGATAGTGACTTCGTCATGATCCTGTTATCGTCTTGTATGTCCATGATCATAAGTGAAGGTTGATCACCGGTATATCCAGCGAGCGTGAGGATGTTGGGTGTTACCCACACTATCCGTGAATATGCATCAATTGTATCAATCCTTTTAATGCATTTCTTGTTTATCAGATCGTATATAACGATATAGCTATGTCCAAATGGGGCACCTAACTCACGAGTTACGAAGGGTCTAGCAAGATACTGCCCCGTTGGACTCAATCCTTGGGTAACATTGGGAACCGTGAATGATACCTGTATAGACTGTCTTTGGTATGCAAGGCTGCTCATACGCCATATAGCGGCCACTGCGATTACTAGACACAAGATCCACACTATTACCGATACGCGTCTTCTGATGACTATGTTGATCAGCATCACAACCATAGGAATCAATGCGAGTATGCGTAACTGGGTGTATGACAACCATGAATCGAGTAGTGGCATTCTGTTTACTGACGTTACATAAACAATGAGCATCGCCAGAAATGACCACATAAGGACGACTAACTTGCTGTAGAACGAGTTTGATAGCGAGCTAATGCAATACCCTAGATACCAACCAAACATCGATAAACCGATGCACAAACTGAAACCATATACGACCCGTGACGCCGCAACCAAGTGTCGGTATTCATCTGGACATACAAGCAGGAATACCGTCGCACCTATTGCTGCGCTGATTGCTGCATACATAAAAGCAGTGGTTACCTGTGCAGCGACGATCTTGTAAACCTTAATAGGCACAATAGATATGTACGACACATAGGGTTTACTAGAGATATCCTGACTCGTACCTAAGCCTAACAATAGACTTACGATGACCGGTAGTAATACCCATGTGTTGCTGTATTGCCAAACACCAATAAAGGGATATCCACCGCTGTATACCACGCTCAACACCACACATATCGGTAACAGAGATCCGATAAGCCATGTTTCCTTGAAGCCCTTCCATATCAATCGATTCATCTGAGCTCTCCTTGGTTTGATATCTCTCTGCTAAGTTGAACTGTTCCTGTGCGGAGGTTCATGATACGGTAAGAACGGCCGCGGTAATCATATACAGCACAATCTGATGAACTCAGTGCTTGCATCGTTAAAGATCGATCCTCGTTTGGCAAGATGACTCGTGTTTGTTTGGTCGCGATATTGTAGGATATATAATCATATCCGTTGGCTAGTCGTGCCTTTTGACGAATCAGAAGGTATTTTTTGTCTGAGCTGATGAGGCAATCATAAGGATATTTCCCTTCACCAACAAATCTCGCCTTGTCGAGTTTTGCTAAAGTCTCGACTTTCGCGGTATAAGGGGCCCAACACTTTACGTAAATTCTATTTTCGATGTAGTTAATGAACCATACATGTCCAGATGCATCCATATCAATGGGTTGAATATCGCCGGTAATTGGAGCCTTATATTCGCGATCTGTACGGCGGTCAAGCAGTGTCCACGGTTTGTTGTAGTCGTTATAGAATGACAAACTCCCATCTTGACTATTTATGGTGCTTATCTCCGTGTATCCACTATAGTCTTCGTGATTGGCGAGAAATATTACGTATAAGCATAACCCTATTACGGCTATTAACACTGCGCTTAAGGATCGTTGTATATGCTTATTCGCATACCTAATAAAGGTAATGGTAACTAATGACAGAATGATACATGCAACCCACGAGATAGACAACCATCTCAAGGCGTTGTTTAGTATCGGGGTGAAATCATCTTCGGTTCCTCTAATTTCCTCATACAGAGACATTAGTGTACCGATTGGCCAAGCAGACACTGTACCGACCAATACCACAGCCCATCTATCAATCCATATACCTAATTGGTAAGCACTGACCGCAACTAGGGGAAAGAATATGACAGACACCAATACTATGTGTTCGGCTCGCATATCGCTGGGTTTTACTACCCATCCTGCGCACCATGTTCCCGCCGCTAACGACAAAAGAACAGTGGCTGCCAAAGATGGGAAACAGACTGACCATGTTCCACTTTTTCCGGCGGTGTAGTCGCGGCTAACAATGAGTCGGTCTTTTGCGGCTCTAGTAGAGGAAAAGAATGCGAACATGGCTGAAAATGCTGAAAGATAAATGAGAGCTGCTCCACGAGCCCAGTCCCCATTGCCTGTTGCTAAGCATAACCAGCAGCCTATTGGTGCCGTTATTACTACCGAAGCCCACTTCAGCCAGTCTTCGCGCCAGACCTTCCAAAACAGCCGTTTGAATATCTGCCAAGTCATGGCTACTCCTCCGAATGACCTACTAGCGCAACAAAGATGTCTTCTAGGGTCATCGGTTGGATGTCGATGTTGGTTGGCTGTAAGGCGTTCAGCTTGGCGATAAGCTCCGGTGTATTCACGACACTGAGCATGGCTTGGCGTTCGGTTTGTTCGCATTCGAGCACTCCCGGTAATGACATTAGGCTGTCTACGGGCTGGGGGAAACTCATGACCACGCGCTGAACCCCGTTCTTAAGCTCATCAAGTGATGAGTTCCACACCATGTGACCGTGGTCGATGATAACCACCCAGTCGGCAACGCGTTCCACTTCATGTACGATGTGGGTGCTGTAAAATACGCTGCGGCCTTGCTGTTGAATCATATCGATCACTTCGGTGAGGAAGTCGCGCCTGACCACAACATCCAGACCGGAGGTTGGCTCATCCAGTATCAGCAGATCCGGCCGATGTGCCATCGCCAGCAGAAGCCCAAGTTTGGCTTTCATACCGCGGCTGAGTTCTTGGACCTTCTTCTTGCCGTCAAGCCCTAGCCGAGTTTTATGCTCACTGGCCAAAGCATCATCCCAATCGGGATAAAAGCCCTTGCAGAACCAGATGATCTCATCTACTTTCATCCAGTCATACATAATCTGATCATCAGCGACGTAACCAATACGGCTTTTGATGGCTGTCGACTTTTTGATGCTGTCCATGCCCAGTATGGTTGCTGAGCCTGAGTTGCGTGGGACGAGATCCAGAAGCATCTGAATGGTTGTGGTTTTACCGGCGCCGTTGCGTCCGAGAAAGGCGCATACAGAACCTACCGGAATACGCATGTTGAGCTGATCAACGACCACTTGGCGACCATATTTCTTCGAAAGGTTCTCGGTCTCAATTGCATAATGCAGTTCGCTCATAATATTCTCCTTACGATAGTGGTTACTTACTGTCTTCAGGGTTCTGTTTTGCTGATATCCGCTGCTGTATGAGTTTGATGAGCTCATCGTCATCAATGTTAAGTTGGTGTGCATCACTAAGCAGCTGGTCGATGGCTTGGCCGAGGGTTTCCCGCGCATAATCAACAGCAGCGCTCTTTACGCTGTCTGCTACAAAACTGCCGGTTCCATGGCGGGTGACGATGATGCCCTCATATTCAAGCTGCTTATACGCTTTGCTGACTGTTAGCGGGTTGATCTTGAGCTTGATTGAGGTTTCGCGCAGCGATGGTAGACTGTCGCCTGGCTGTAGTATGCCGGTGACAATGGCGTGTTTAACCTGCTGCACGATTTGTGCATAAACAGGAACCGAGCTATTTGTGTCTACTATGAAAATCATCTGTCGCCAACTGTATTAGTGATGTATAACAGTATAGAACACGTGAATTTCATATGTCAAGGGTTTTTAGTGGAATTTTACAAAAAACTTGAAATCCAATACTTATGCGTAAAACTTGGTTAAAATGATCAAAATAATCCATTTCACCACCCCTCAACCAAGCATTCAATGCTGATATATGGCTTGGCGACTTGCAACAGCTTCTCATTGCGCGGTATCACTAGATGGGTACCTTTATTGGTTTGATTGGAAGGGGGTCGGTTATTTGTCACACGCCTCTCGGGACCATTATCAGCGAAAGCGTCATCGAAAAGGCTGCGGTTGCTCGCAGATATTTGCATTTAGTGCACTCGTTGTTCTCCTCTTTTTAGTGGTAGGCCTGCTTTACGTTGGATATACCGTAATTCAGGTGTGGAAGATGACACCCACTGCAGAAAACATCGCCAGCTTTAAACCTTCTGAAGGCTTAAAAATACTATCGTCTGATGGGGAAGAGCTTGCTGTGTTCGCAAAAGAACAGCGTGAGCCGGCAACTTATGACGAGATCCCTGCACAGCTTAGAGATGCTGTGATAGCGATTGAAGATAAAGAATTTCAAAGTCACAAGGGTATATATGCCAAAGGTGCACTTCGTGCGATAGTGGTTAACCTGCGTCGGGGCCGATATGCGCAAGGTGCCAGCACCATCACGATGCAGTTGGCACGCAATGCCTTCCTGACTTCAAAAAAGAATATACATCGAAAACTGCAAGAAATTATCCTTAGTGTCAAGATTGAACAGACCCTCACCAAAGAGCAGATCATTGAGATGTATCTCAATGTGGTTTACTTTGGACGCGGCGCGTATGGGGTAAAACGTGCGGCCTACGAATATTTCGGTAAACGGCTGGATCAGCTTACCTTAAGCGAAAGCGCGTTCCTAGCAGGTGTTATCCAGCGTCCTAGCTATTTCAGCGATTCCGATTACCGGCAGGCTGCCCTGGAGCGCCGCGATCAGGTTCTGCGTAATATGCTGGAGCAGCAGCGCATTAGTGAGTCCGAATATCGCGGTGCTGTGAGCCGCCCTCTGCGGTTTGTTAAGGCTGCTGATGCTGAGAGCGATAATAACAATGACTGGAAAGCGCCATATTATGTGGGCTGGATTAAGTCGCAAATAGATGAGCTTCGGGAGCAGAACGGCATCGCCATGTGGCAAGGCGGTGTTGTCATCCGAACCTCATTGAACTATCAGATGCAGCGTGCGGCGGAATCGGCGATGGCGACCATGCCTCGCTCGTTGCGGGCAGCGGCGTTGGTATGCATCAACCCATCGAATGGCGATATCATGGCGATGGTCGGTGGACGAGATTACAGCGAAAGCCAGTATAACAATGTCACTCAAGGACGGCGACAACCTGGTTCGTCATTCAAACCTGTGGTGTATGCCACCGCATTTGAGGCTGGTAAGCTAAATTCCAGTTCGCGGTTGCCGAATATGCCCCTGCATTTTGGTAAGTGGCATCCAAAGAACATGAACAATAAGTATAGCAGCAGTGTTAGTGTTCTAGATGCGATCTCATATTCCATCAACATCCCAGCCATTAACGCTTTACAGTTGGTTGGACCTCGAGCCGTCATAGATACGGCCAGAAAATGCGGTATCGGTGACGGCGGTCGGTATGACAGCGAGCTTGATCCCACTCTCGCGTTAGCACTAGGAGCTTCTGCAGTGAAGCCCATTGAGATGGCAAGAGCATACAGTGTCTTCGCGAATAAGGGCTATTGCCCGAAACCACGCGGTATCCTCAGCATTGAAGACAGCAACGGTCAGGTGATGCAGGACTTCATGCAGATCGACACTAAACGTGCCGTCAGCGCCTCTACAGCTAATGCAATAGATGAGCTTCTGCGTGGGCCTGTTGATCGGCCCAGGGGAACTGCGCATAGAGCGCTGCGTGCTTGGGTTGGTCAAGCACGAGGCAAGACAGGTACCACCAATGATGGCCGTGATGCCTGGTTCGCCGGTTACTGGGTGGACCCCAAAGATGAAAGCCATAAGTTAGTGACGATCATCTGGGTTGCGAACCCGGTGAAGACCTCAAAAGGGAAGATCCGCTACGCGACATTACCAGGATACGGCGGTACCCTTTGTGCGCCTGTGTGGGATCGCTTTATGAAGGTTGCATCTAAAGTTGATATGAACGCATCGGCGTCTGCTGCTAAAAACAACAACAATCAATCGAGCTCACCCGAAACTAAAACAGTAAAGATATGTGTTGAGTCAGGAAAGCTAGCTACATCAGCATGCCCTGATACTGCGGAAGTGACGGTGCCCGCAAATGAGAAGGAGGAATACTGCGATATCCACAGGACACATCGCAGACATCGCTCCAGCCCAGATCAGAATGATGCCACCAATCCGCAGGATAACAACGCGGTAGGTAATGAGCCGCCGCCTGAAGAAGAGGGCACTCCGAGTGAAGGTTCTCCTTCAACAGATAATGGCGACACTGCGCCTGACAACAATACTGATGTTCAACCGGGAGAGCAAGTGTTCTGATGCCCCATCATTTTGACTTTCATGATCCATCAGAGCACCACCATAGTCCTATCACGCTGCTGGCTATGTTTACTATCATAGGGCTAGCGGCTGTGGTGGCGCGGCTGTGGTATCTTCAGGTCCTTCAGGGAACCGCCTTGATGGAGGAAGCAGAGCAGAACTATACACGTATTGTGCGTCAGCCTGCACCAAGGGGACTGATAGTAGATCGTTACGATCGCACATTGGCGATGAGCCGTCCGCAGTTTGTGGTGACGGCGATACCTGCTGACCTTGACCTGAGCTCAGACGAGATCGAGAGCATCGCACAGCAGACAGGCCAGCCCGAAAAGGACGTGCGTCAAAAGAAGGCTCAGGAGACTATTAGCCGCATAGCAGCACTGCTTGGTCTGACAAAGCAGGATGTTGCTGAGGCGCTGGGTGATGTGCAGACCTGGAGAAGTCGATTTGACCCTGTGGTGCTAATATCTGATGCCCCTCGGAATGTGGTCGCTTCGATAGAGGAAAACAGCCCCTTCATCAAGGGGCTGATGGTGCAAACACAGCCGGTTCGGTATTATCCCGATGGTATGTTAGCATCGCACGTGCTTGGTGCTCTTGGCAAGGTGAATGCCGAAGAGTATGCGGAGCTATCGCAAACTGGGGTAGGCAGGGAAGACTATATCGGCAAATCTGGTGTGGAGCTCGCCATGCAGAAATACCTGCAGGGCGAAGCAGGCGGGCGAAAACTGAAAGTGGACGCAACCGGGCGTCAGCGTGGTGAACTAGCATTTCAACAGCCGATACCTGGTTACAAGGTGCAGTTGACGCTTGATAAAAAGCTAGAGCAAGCGGCTGAAGAGGCATTTGGAAATCGGGCTGGAGCTGTAGTGGCGCTAGATCCTAGAACGGGTGAAGTATTGGTGATGAACAGCTTTCCGCGGTTTAATCCCAACATTTTTGCAAGTAAAATGAAGTCTTCAGACTGGAACACTATATCAAACGATAATCGGCATCCTCTGCAAAACCGTGCGTTGGCAGGGAGGTATCCGCCAGGCTCTACGTTCAAGATGGTGACTGCTGCTGCGGCACTTAACAAAGGGGCAATCAGTTCATCCACCTCTGCATTTTGCCCAGGATACTATATGATGGGGCGATGGCGATTTGGGTGCTGGTCTACCCACCATGGGGTTAACCTTGACAGCGCTATCGCAGCATCATGCGATGTCTATTTCTACCAGGCTGGGCTTCGCACTGGTATGGACGATATCGCGGCCATGGCTCGTAATTTTGGATTGGGCCAACCAACAGATATCGATCTGCCCGGCGCCAAGCGCGGAAACATCCCAACGCCTGCTTGGAAAAAAGAGACCTATCACGAGTCGTGGTATCCTGGTGATACATGCAACAGCTCCATCGGGCAGGGATATATTAGTGTAACGCCGCTGCAGATGGCTCAGGTAACGGCAGTGGTGGCCAATAACGGCGTGTTGATGCAGCCGTATGTCATCAAGAGTGTGCGCGATTCTTCGAATAAAATAATATATACAACAAAACCTAAAGTTAAGCGTACCGTGAAAATCAATCCGGAATATTGGCGGATGATTCAACATGGTATGGAATCCGCAGTGTCGGGTTCACGAGGCACGGCGCACATCTTAAACATAAATGGCGTGCGAGTTGCCGCGAAGACAGGAACCGCGCAAGATCCGCCGCGGCCGAAAGCACATGGATGGATAGTGGCGTATGCTCCGGCTGAGAACCCGCGTATTGCGATATGCGTGTTTGTGGAGCAAGGTATGCATGGTGGTGCCGCTGCAGGCCCTGTAGCACGTAAAATCATAACAACCATGCTGAATATTAAAGCAGACAGTGGTAAAGCGTCAGCGGTCGCTGACTAGGAGGTAGAGAAGCGCTATGCCGAGGAAAAACCAGAATGAAAAGCCGGTACAGGAGCCGCAATCGGAAACAGCTCAAATAGTGTCCACGCTTCAGATGGTCGCTCGCGGCATTACCACGCTTCGCGATGTAAATGCCTTCATGACGATGGCGCTGAATGAGGCCACTAACGTCGTTGATGGACACCGTGCCTTTTTGGCGTTAGTAGATGAAGACGCCGGTAAATTGGTGATACATCACGTTGTTGGACGTGGCTGGTCAACGCAAAATATCCATCGCCGGCTTGATGTGGCACAGGAAAGCGGGCGCGGCATCACCGGTTACGTCGCTGCCACTCAAAAGCCCTATTTTGCAGACGATGTCTCTAAAGATCCTCATTACCTTGGTTCATTCGATGACGTGGTGGGTGAGATAGCGGTGCCGCTGCTGGATGCATATGGCAGAACTCGCGGTGTGATGAATGTGGAAACTGATCACCATCGGCCATTCACCAAACGCGATGTGCATGTCATTACCGCCATTGCTGATATGTGCGAAGCGGCTTATCAAATCCATTCATCGCATGCACGGCAGCAAGCCTTGGTTCGCATCGGTAATGAGCTGAGCGCGTGTGAAGGGCAAGATGAGCTGCTGAATGTGGTGCTTGAGGTAACATCAAGCCTGCTGCGGTTTGAAGAGTGCAGCGTTTTCGTCATCGACGAGGGTGAGAAGGCACTGCGGCTGGTTGCCGCGACGAGCGCCTTACGACACCGACGGGGTGAAGCCACCTATCCATTAGGTGAGGGGCTAACTGGGTGGGTTGCGCAGAATGGGCAGCCGATTATGACGGCTAAGCCGGAAGCCGACCCTCGGTATAAAGGTCTGTATGGCGAAATGCCTGTGGAACAACTAGGTAGTTTCCTTGCGGTACCTGTGCCAGGCGTTAATAGGGTCGTTGGTGTCATACGTGCTGTGCGAAGTAAAAGCCGCAGCCGTTGGTTTGATAACCGCTTTACAGATACCGACGAGGCGCTGTTGAGCAGTGTCGCCAGCCAGTTTGGTGTGGCTCTTGAAAAACTGCAAATGGAGCAAAAGCTGGTACACTCAGAACGCATGGCTGCTTGGGGTGAGGTATCTGCTCGGTCGGCCCATATGATTGGCAACCGAACATTCGCCATAAAAGGCGACATCAATGAGCTGGTATACCAGTTGGGTCTAGAGGATATCGACAAGCTGGAAGTCAGCGATCTGGTTACGCATATACGCAGCGGCATCACTCGTCTAGAGGAGATACTACAGGAATTCCGCGATTTCGTTGTGGCCACTCAGTTGGCGCGGCGTGCGGTAAACATCTCTGATGTGATACGCCAAAGCGTTGAGGAGACATTCCCTAAGCGGACAGATATCAAGCTGGAGCTGGAGCTTAGTGAAGAGATCCCAGAGATGCATGTGGATTCCGTGCGGCTGCGAAGAGCACTGGGCGAACTTATTGAGAACAGCATCAGCTTTCAACCCAACGGTGGTTTGCTGCGGGTGACATGCGAAATGGTTGATGGGCATGATATACCATCAGTAGCGGCTCTGAGCCGTGTTAGGAAGCGAGTGCACATCTGCGTTGAAGACGCAGGCCCAGGAGTGGCTGATGATTGGAAAGAAAAGATATTTCAACCCTTCTTTACTAGTCGTAATAAAGGCATGGGCCTGGGCTTGAGCATCGTTAAGGGCATCATAGAGGCACATCGCGGTATCATATTTGAGAATGGCATCCCTGGAGAAGGGGCCAAATTTGAGATCTACCTTCCCTTGTTGCCGCCTGAAGAGGCGTAATACACCGAAGATCGGAATACACATAAGGAGACAGCAGGCTAATGGCTAAGGTTCTAGTAATAGATGACGAAGAAGATGTACGTCGCGCGATACAGCGCCGTTTAAAACGAGAGGGTTACGACGTAGAGATTGCTGACGGCGAACTGAGCGGTTTAGAAGCCATCGATAAAAACAACTATGACGTGGTTATCACAGACATGTCCATGGAAGACCCACTCAGCGGTAAGCGTGTTCTGGCCAAAGCGGTATCAAAAGACATGTTCACGCAAGTGATTGTCCTTACTGCTTATGGCAATGTCAGCAATGCTGTTGACTGCATGCGTCTTGGTGCGTTTGACTATGTTGAGAAGAATATTCCTGGTATCGACACCTACGAGTTGGTTGTTCTGAAGCTTGAACAGGCGCTGGACGAAAGGCGTGTGTCGCTGCGTGCTATGAAGCGTATGGAATACATTGCCCAGCTGCGCGACCAAATGGAGGACGAGCAGTAGTTGCCCAAGGGAGTTTTGTCGGGAGTAATTGATCCTGATGCCATCCACAGCAGGTTGTCACAAAGTGTATTGCCTGCTGTGGTGTTGCTTCATGGTGCTGATGATTCGCGAAAACGCAAGGTGCTTTCCGAAATAATAAGCAGCTTGTCGGTTGACGCCATGGAAACAGGCAACTATGAAGTCGGCGATTCAGGATTGGCTGATGTGCTGTCACAGTGCATGTCTCTGCCGTTTCTCAGCGATCGGCGCTTGATCGTTTATCATGGCATTCAGGCACTAAAGGCGGCGGAAATTGATCAGCTCGCAAAGAGCCTGGCCGCTATTCCGACAACGACCTGTTTCATCATGTTGACACGCAATACCGGTGAAGCCCGAGCCGAAGCCCCCAAGAAGTTACTCGATGCTGTGAAGGCCGTTGGCCTGATTGTGGACTTTCCACTGTTGAAGGGCAATGAGCTAAAGGCATGGCTGCGCGCACAAACCACGGAGCAAAACAAAAGCTTTCAGATGGCAGCGCTGGAGTTGTTTTGCGAATATACGAAAGCTGACCCAAACTTGGCATCTACCGAGTTATCTAAGCTGATCTACTACGTGGGTGAGCGCTCTGAAATCACCGAACAGGATGTTCGTGAAGCCATGAGCCGAACCGCGGAAGCACAGGTATTTGAGGTTGTGAATGCCGTATCTGCAGGTAAGACTAAAGAGGCTGTTCATTATGTAAGGGCGATGTTTGACAGCGGGATGCGCGGTGATGATGTCATTATTCAGCTTCTGGCCCAACTGCTGCGCCATTACCGATTAGTGTGGCAGATGAAAGTGAAGCTAAGCGGCGGCGATCCTAACGAGTGTTTTCCACAAGACCTTAACCTTAACGAGGAGCTAAGCAGTAAAGCCTTCATTGGCAGAAGGCTTGAAGCGCACGCACGCCGTGTTGCGTCATTCAAACAGCTGACGCACTGCTTCGAGTTAATGTATCAAGTGGATGCAAACCAGAAGGGGATCGAAACAAACGCTGAGAGCCTCCCGAAGGAGGCTCTCGAAAAACTCGTTATCGACTTGTGCAGAAGCTGAGAGGAAACCTTCTACATAAACCGAACGAAGTAATTGATAATTCTACTTGGCAGATGCTGCTTTTGCGTTGATGGCTAAAGCCAGTCGCGATTTGCGGCGAGCTGCTTGGTTAGGATGGATAATTCCGCGCTGAGCGGCTTTATCGATCGATTTGAAAGCCATATTAACAGCTTGTTCAACGGTTTCGCCTTCAGCGGCTAGTGCCTTCTTAACGTAGGTTTTCATTGCTGACTTGGCGGAACGGTTCCGCAGGCGGTTAGCTTCGTTGCGTTTAATGTCTTTTAAGGACGACTTCAGATTTGCCAAAAGATAGAACTCCTCTCTAAATACTAAATCACGATTTATAGTTTACCATGTAATGCCATTGGAGTCACGCGTTTCTTCGTGATAATCAGAAACTTTTAAGATTTTGTGCTGTGATTTTCAGTTCTATTGCCTTAAGTCGACGCATGACTGCGGTAATTTCAATTCTGTGTTTTCATTCTGCAGCTTGCTCCGATGTGGTGAGCGTGGTACCATACCAATACCTGACGTCGCCCGACGGACAGGAATAAGTGATTCGAATATAGAGAGGCCCTTAATGAAGTATCTTGAAGAGCTGCAGACCATAGAGTCCTGCTCGCACATGAACAACTATCGACGCCAGCCGCTTGTGATCGAGCGTGGTGCTGGTGCATTCGTGTGGGATACTGACGGGCGTCGTTATTTAGATTTTTTAGCAGGTATTGCTGTTAACTCTGTGGGGCACTGTCACCCGAAGGTAGTAGAAGCTATTCAAAAACAGGCTGAGACGCTCATTCACGTCAGTAACTTATACTACACTCTTCCGCAGTTTAGGCTGTTGGATAAGCTGACGGATATCGCCAAGATGGATCGTGTGCTGTTGTGCAACAGCGGTGCGGAAGCTAATGAGTGCGCCATGAAAGTGGCGCGCAAATGGGGACACAACATTTCCCCATCAAAATCGGGATTTGTGTGCCTTCAGGGAGGGTTCCACGGCAGAACCTTTGGTTCCCTTTCGATAACGGCACAGAAGAAGTATCAGCATCCGTTTGAGCCGCTGGTGCCAGGCGTTAAGGTTGTTCATCCTGGTGACATCGCGGAACTGCGCGCTGCCATTGATGGCACTACATGCGGCGTCATAATGGAGACCATGCAGGGCGAGAGCGGTGTTCACCCAATCGATAAAGAGTATCTAGCGGAGTGCCGCAAACTCTGCGATAAATACTCTGCTCTGTTGATCATTGATGAAGTGCAGACAGGTATGGGCCGAACCGGCAGCTGGTTTGCCAGTCAGCACTATCAGGTGCGCCCCGATATCATCACCGCAGCTAAAGCACTGGGCGGTGGTTTGCCCATAGGTGCCTGTATGGTTACTGAGCGTGCAGACTGTTTTGAGCCGGGTGACCATGGCACTACTTTTGGCGGAGGCCCTGTTGTGTGCGCAGCAGCATTGGCAGTTATCTCTGTCATTGAAGAAGAGGGGCTGCTCGATAAAGCGACTGAATTGGGCGGCTACATGAAGGAAGCCATTGGTAACTGGAGCGGATTAGTCAGCCAAGTAAGAGGGCTAGGTTTGATGATTGGCTACGATCTCACTCAACCAGTCGCTCGCGATTTGGTTGCTGTCTGCCGTGAGAACGGGCTTATCATCAACGCGACTGGCGACTCCACGATACGCTTGGTACCGCCGCTAGTCATCACCAAAGAGGATTGTGATACGGCATTGTCCATCATGAAAGCCGGTATCGAAAAACTCATCGCGTAAGGCAGCGAGTGACGGTTTTCGCGCAGAAAGCGAACTAGCACCTCGGCAGATGTTGCCGAGGTGTTTTTTATGTGAAATAATGCCTTACCTGTATAAAATACAGGTATTTTATACAGGTATAGACTGGGGTAATCATCAGGTACACATTAAGTACAGATGATTTCGAAAGTCCCGTTTCCGACACGGTTATCTGCGTAGGCATAGGCAGGACGCGGGGTATGGATGGTCACCCGCTAAATGGGTTTAGAGGTATGCAGATACAACCCGTGTCGTTAAAATGGGGCCGCCGGTGATGTTTACCGACGGCCCCTAGATGCGTATATGTGGTTGATGTTTACAGCCTATCTAGTATCTGCTTGATTTGGCTAATTCGGTATGGCTTCTGTAAGAAGCCTTGATACTTCAAGCCGTTAATTTTGTTAAACACCGAACTGTAGTCATAGCCACTGACAAACACCACCGGCACGGTCTGATTAACCATACGCAAGGCTTTAAGTGTTTGCCCACCATCCATAACTGGCATGGTCAGATCAAGAAGTATACAGTCTACATTACCATCTAGTTCCGCGAATGCCACAAGCGCCTCGCTGCCATTATGTGCGGTGACAACTTCGTAACCCAGATGGTTTAACATCTGGCTTCCGACATCCAGAATCGCAGTCTCGTCATCTACAAGCAGTATTCTGTTTGTCTTCTTAGCTGATTTCATCGATATTGGTGCGATCTGTGGGGTATCAGCATTCTTCATAGGCAGATATACGGTAACCGATGTGCCTCGGCCGATCTCGCTGTCGATCTTGATGTAGCCTTCATGCGCTCTGATGATGCCCAGGACAGCAGCTAAGCCAAGACCTCGGCCTGGCATCTTAGTGCTCACAAATGGCTCAAATAGGCGCTCCTGGATGATGTTATCTATACCAGGACCGTCGTCACTAATGGTGATGGCGATATACTGTCCTGCAATAACCTCGCCAGCGTGCGGACCGAACTCCTCATTACCGCTCAATATTTGTTCCGCAGTGCGAATGTTGATGTGGACACCATCGGCTGTGATGGCCTCAAAAGCGTTAAGGCAAAGATTGGTGACGACTTGTGATATTTGGGCGCTGTCGGCCAGTATCTCAGGAATGTTTTCGTCTAGGTCGTATTGTATATCAGCATTCGATGGGTGTTTGGAGCTGAGGCCGTTCACTGCGTTCTTAACAAGCTCGTTAATGTGACATGGGTAAAGGTGGAATATGCCCTTGCCAGAGAAAGTGAGCATCTGATCAGATAGTTTGGCGGCGCGTTGCGCGGCTGTCAGCATTTCCTGCAGTGAAGTTTGGGTGTTGGTGGCGATACCGTCAATAAGCAGCTCAGTATTGCCGATAATAGCCATTAAACTGTTGTTAAGGTCGTGTGCTATTCCACCGGCTAAAACGGAAAGGCTCTCAAACTTCTGTGTCTGTATCATGCGTTGTTCCATATTGCGGGCTTCAAACTCGGCTACCCGCAAATTGTGAACATTACTAATCATCAACTCGAAGCCCGTATTGTTGCCTAGGTTGTCCTTGGTTGCATTTACAGCCAGGGAATACCATTGTTCACGACCATGAGCATCGCGTAAACGCGCTTCAAGGTTGGATTCGCGTTCACCTTTACTATACTTGTTCCAGAACTCGTCGGTAACGGCATCATAGTCCTCATCAGCGAAGATAGTGCTCCACTCAAATGAGGGGCTAAGGAAGTATTCCTTAGGATAGCCTAACAGACCTAAATTGCCGCCCACAAAGGTGACTTTTACCTTGTCACCGTTAACAGTGGTACGCATGACCATGATATTGCTGTGTTCAACAATAGTCTTCAACTCAGAAGCTTGTTGTGTAACTTGCGCCAGCTCGAGTTTGTTTTGGCGGACCTCTGTAGTGTCCTGCATAAACAGCGCTACGGTAGCTACTACACCAACGTCATCGACTACTGGCCACATCGATACCGATGTGGAGTGATCCGAGCCGATATCGTCAAACCGAATAGGTTCGCCGTGCTGCACCACTCGCTCAAACTGCTCCACACGGTATTCACGGTGTTCTGGGCTTAACTCATCCAATGGACGAGTATCGATCATTTGTTCAACAGTTAGTCCGCATCGATGTGCTGCATACTCGTTGCACAGAAGCACTGTGCCGTTGGGTTTAAGCAAATACACACCGTAGTTCGGCGCGTTTAACAGCACATGCAGCATTTCCCAACTGTGGCGCAGCTGCTCTTCGTCTTGTTTTCGCGATGTAATATCTTGAAGCTGCATGATGATGTGGTGTTCGCCGTCTATGTCGTCAGGCTCAAACATCAAATTCATCAATGCCCATACTTGATGACCATCCGGTCTGGCAAATCGGATCTCCGTCGTATAGACGTCCTTAACCCGCCGTTCTAGCAGATCGATCTCCTTGGGGATGGCAGGATAATCGTCTTTCATGATCAGCACACCTAGGTTCATGCCAATCAACTCATTACTAGATCTTCCTAAGAACCTACAGGTAGCATCATTCGCTTCGTGGATGTTTGAATGCAAATCCAGTACTGCCATGCCTATCTGGCTGCAGCTAAATATCTTGTCGATGCGAAGCTGCCGCATGCCGATCGATTCTGATGCGTTTTTGTGGTCGGCCGCAATCTGTCTGCCGCTGGCCGATATAGCACACATCAGCAGCCATAAACCGGTCAGAATCATGCTGCTGATGATTATAGGTATGCGCATCAGGTAACCTTTGCGTACTGCGAAGAGATAGGGGCTTTCGAGTGTGAGAACCGCGTTTTTGGGATCATCGAGTCTAGATAATAGGCACACCTTTTTTAATGGAGGCAGATAGCCTACATCATATACAAAGGAATTTGGCGATACGACTTCATCGTAAGTTCCGCTCTGTGCGAACATGTGAGCAAGACGGATTCGCATAAGCGCACTATTGTTTATTAGTGCTTCTCGGATGATGTCATAGCGCAGGTCTACAGATGCACCTCGTTTGACACTCCTAGTGGTCTCTAGTTGGTTGGAGGCTTCTTGAGCCGAATTGTTAAGCGAATCTACAGCATCTTCGATGATTCGTGACGTGGCTGCTATCGCTATAACTGATGTGATGACAGCAAGTATCAGCGTTGCGGATATCGCTATGAAGTGGAAATATGGGGTGATCACGGGGAATAGCTTTTTGTAGGTTGCGGTGAGATAAGCAGTCATACTGAGCGCTAGAAATGTGAGTGTTATGATGTAAATCAACCCGCATATGCCGATGGTGTTGACGGTAATGCGCTCGGTAATGGGTATTAACGACGACATAGAGCGTAAGGGAATCGCAATACAACTGATGGCTACTGTAAAAATACACAGTACATTCAATATACATAGAAACCGATTGACATACTGTTTCTGCAAATAGTTATAGAACGACGCAGAAATGACGATACAAGCTGGTACAAAAAGCAGAAGAGTAGATGCGGCTGTAGCGATGATGGCCCCGCCATTAACACTATAAAGCACAATGACCGATGCGGCTACGACATAATATTGTATGTACTTACTGTAACCACCGCTGTGTATCCAAACATCCCATGCGTATTTGCATAAGGCAAGATAGCCGGCAGTTTTCAGCGCCAATGGGATCCATGGCTGCACAACCACGCTTGAGCTATACAATGAAACTTCAAACCATGACGAGAAGCCGATACACAGTGCTGCCGCACTGAGCCAAACCCAAAACTTCTGATGCCGAAGCGCTCGGTTTGTCATCAGCGACAGAAATGCAATAACTATATACAGCGTTCCGGTGAGGTAAGCTGCTACATCAAGATTATTACGCCATAACTCCGCCATTATGAAGACTCACCTAAAAAATGATATAACCACTAATTGAAAGTATACCCGAACAATATAGAACAATATCGAAAAGCTCTGTAAAATTACGACTAAAACACAAATACATGTGTTACTAGTTCCCATCATCCATGATTTGATAAAAACATTACAAATTTGAGTGCATTACAGTCTTACAGGCAGCTCTAGACTATACCTGGTCATCGCTACCGCTGGAATCTTTTGATTCATCTGGTACAAGATCACCGTTTTTCCATTTTGTATAGATATCGGTAACTTGATCTATATGCGGACGGATTCGGCAATGACCGTCCTTATTGCCTAGTTCTGAACAGAATCCCTCATGTACACAATGCGGTACCAGCATACGGGCTATGAAAGGGGAGACAGTTTTCACCTCAGCCCTTACCTTCTGAAACATCGATCGGATTTCCCATTGTGCCAAACTGCATAGACGTAGGCCGCTCATGTGAATAAGCTCCCGAAGGTTTGCTGTCATCACTAGGTTGCTGCTTACTCCTTGTGGAAACACAAACCGGGCATCCTCAGAAGGAATGCCCAACTGCTGCAACTGCTCGTATGTTTGTGACATCTCCATATGAGCCCGCTGGTAGAGATCATGGGCCTGTGGGTTCGCAGCGATACTTGGCGGTTCCACAAATACAGGAGACGACAAGGAAACATATCGCTGACTTTGCTGGTCGAAAGCAACACCGATGCGATGCCTTACCAACTGATGTGTAAGCGTGCGGCTGACCCCGGAGATGGCGAACGAAAACGCAATATGCTCTATAGTGCTGTGGTGACCAGAGGCGACAACCTTGCTAATGAGCGTTTCGATCTTACGGTCGCTGAACTTGCCAGCCTGTAACTGCGACCATATCTCTTCTGGGTCTTGTTCGCTGTAGCATAGTCGACAAGCCAAAAAGACTACCTGACGATAATAGTCTTGAGCTATCTCCGGTGTGGGGAATATTAGTTTTACGTTCATCTCAGCAGTTTCTGCCAAATGTGCTACTCCTTATAGAAAGCCAGTGATGTCATACCTACCGTGCAGGACTGATCGCCGTTTGCCACATCACCGCTTGTGTAATGAACCAATTGCTCCGAACTGATTGAGCCGAGAGCGTTCATGGCATACAACATGACCAAGCATGGAACAAGTCCGCAGATTGTGGCGTTCAACTCCGAGACGCGTGCGGCAAGCCTGATAGGGTCTAGGCTGAGCAGCGCTTCGATAATCTGCTCATCAACGATGTTCGCAGTCGTTGACGACACTTTATCCATAAGGTTCGAGCTTGCAATCATTACAGCAGAGGTGTCCGCAAGCAGCTGAGCGTAAGCCTCGCCAGTGCGTTGGATTATGTCCATTCCATATCGATCAGTTGGTATGCAGCCGCAGATGATCGGCACCACTTTTGCTTCCGGCATAATGGTTTGAACATACGGCAGTTGAAGCTCCAGAGAGAACTCCCATGTGTGCGCGCTAGGATAGTCTATGATGTCTGGGGCTAGTTTAAGCAACTTGGAGGTGGCTTCATTATCAGCCTCAATATCGCCTAGTGGAGTTCGGTATACCACATCCTCAAAAGCGGCGAAGTTGGCCGTATTAAAGTTATGTGATGGTGCCAGCATATATAGGGTTTTTGATGATCCGTTTTCTTTCAACCTTGAATAGGCGTGAGCCATTCCATACCCAGCACAGCGATATGGGCCATGGGGTGATATTAAGCCCTTCAGTACATGCTTTGGTTTAGGTTGACTATCCGGTTCCCAGCCAGGACCGAGCGGCGGCTCAAAGCTATTGCGGATGGCAGTCGACAGCTCATCAGCATTGTCTGGATAGTACTGACCGGCACCGATTGCGTCACGAATCATCAGGCATCCCTCCACCCCAAAATAGAGGCCATTTGCACGGCGGAATGATTATCATTTCGCCAATCACTATCTATATCTTACACGGAGCTAGTTGCTACTCGTTTGTATCCTGTTGTTGCTTTTCGATGAACTGAGCCAATATCGAAAGGGGATCATCCTGCACAGGCTCCGCTTGAAGCTTGCCTACATCATCCATTGAGATAGATATTTCGTTGACTCCATCAAGGTCTATGCCTTTGATGTTCAGGGTTAACCACCCCGCTTCGCTGGTGCGTGTACCTTTGTGTTTGGTGATTTTCATACGGTTCTTTGGAAAGTCCATGTTCGCCTCCATACCACTTGCAGATGCATCGATTTACGGTATTTACGCATGAGATTACCATTATGGTACACTGTTTTCTGTGGTGATAGTTTTATGTAGGTATAGAGCTATCAATATCCGCCTGATCGGAGCTGCTTTCTTGGCTGCCGCTGGCTCACTGACCACATATGAGCATTCCGCCTTTCAGGAGATAAAAATGACAAATCACGCATCACGCGTTTTCAATTTTAGTGCCGGACCCGCAGTATTGCCGTTGCCTGTTCTCGAACAGGTTCAAGAAGAGATGCTCTGCCTGCCAGGCGGCGGCGCATCGATCATGGAGATCAGCCATCGAAGCAAGGTATTCGATGCCATCATCAATGAAGCTGTCGCGAACATCAAAGAACTATTAGGCCTATCCGACGAATACCATGTTCTTTTTGTAGGCGGTGGTGCCAGCACCCAGTTTGCTAATATCCCTGCCAATCTGCTTAAGAAAGATGAAACTGCGAACTATATCTTAACAGGTACCTGGGGTAAGAAAGCATTAGCCGAAGCCAAACATTTTGGCAACACAAATGTGGCTTGGGATGGCAAGGCTGACAACTATAACCATATACCTGCTGATGCAGAACTTCAGCTTGATCCAAATGCAGTGTATACGCACTTTACCAGCAACGAAACCATCCAGGGTGTTGAATTCCAGACCGAACCTGCTGGCGTAGGCCCATTGATTTGCGATTCGTCCTCGGACTTCCTGTCTCGGCCGATTGATGTCAGCAAGTATGGCCTCATCTATGCCGGCGCACAGAAGAACGTGGGCCCTGCAGGTGTTACCATTGTGATTATCCGTGACGACATGATCGCGCGCATTCCAGATGGTCTGCCTACGATGATGGATTACCGAACGCATGTTAAGAACAACTCGCTGTATAACACGCCACCAGCATTTGCGATCTATGTCATCAACTTGGTGACTCGATGGCTGAAGCAGAATGGCGGCTTGGTTGGCATTCAGAAGATGAACCAAGAGAAAGCCTCCTGGCTGTATGATGTCATCGACTCAAGCAATGGTTACTACAAAGGACATTCCGCTAAGGACTGCCGATCGATGATGAATGTAACCTGGCGCTTGCCGAGTGAAGAGCTTGAGGCGAAGTTTGTTGCAGATGCCAAAGCCATTGGGTTATGGGAACTTAAGGGTCACCGCAGCGTAGGCGGCATCCGTGCTTCCATTTACAACGCAATGCCTGCTGAAGGCGTGAAAACTTTAGTTCAGTTTATGAAGGAGTTTCAAGCGCAAAACGGGTAAAATAGGGTTATGAAAAACCCTGTTGATGTTACCATTATTGGCGGCGGGCCAACTGGTCTGTTTGCTGCCTTTTATGCGGGGCTGAGGGAACTCAGCACCCGCATTATTGATTGTTTGCCTCAACTCGGCGGACAACTTACTGCTCTTTATCCCGAAAAACCCATCTATGATATGCCTGGCTTCGCACAGATCTCCGCGCGCGAGTTAGCCGAGGGACTCATCACCCAAGCCATGCGATTCAACCCCGAAGTCTGCCTTGAAGAGCATTCCACACAGCTAGACTGGGATGAGCAGGCTGGCTTATTCACTCTGCAAACTGACAAAAACACATACAGCACCCGAGCTCTTCTCATATGCACCGGTGCCGGCGCGTTTGTTCCGCGACCACTTGAAGTTGCCGATGCCACGGAATATGAAGGCGTTAGCCTGCTCTACTATGTCAAGCAGATATCTCAACTAGAAGGTAAGCGTCTGCTGATTGTTGGCGGCGGAGACAGCGCCGTCGACTGGGCATTAGCAGCTGAGCCGGTAGCGAAGAGTGTCACGCTGATTCATCGCCGTGATACCTTCAGAGCGCATGAACAGAGCCTTAACCGACTGAAGCAGAGCCGTGTGAATATCATGACCTTTACGGAGGCCTGCGAGCTGCATGGTGATAAGCCGAACCTAAAGAGTGTTACCGTGAAGAACCGGAATACCGGGGAAATGACGGAGCTTGATGTGGACACGCTCTTAGTGAATATCGGCTTCCTGGCAGGTATGCGAGGGTATGAAAGCTGGGGGCTAAAAGTAAACCGCGCCAATATCTACGTTGACGAATTCATGGCCACAAACAGACCCATGATTTATGCTGCAGGTGATGTCACAGAACACCCCGCTAAACTTCGGTTGATTGCTACGGCAGTTGGTGAAGCGGCCATTGCGGTGAATGCCATCAAGATGAAGCTGGATTCCGAAGCCAAGTATTTCCCTGGTCACAGCACTGATCTGCAGCTATAACAGCCTGTGCTTAAAAGCCGGAAGGTCGGCGGCAAAGAGCAGATTGTGAGCCCATCCTGCGTAACTGCCGAATTTGTTTCGGAAATAGTCGCCGATCCCTTTGTAGACTTTAGGTGTTAGGCTTTTGGCATCGGTAAACAGGCCGTAGTCTCGTCGGGCGATTTGCCACACATGCGTATCTACAGGTATCGCCCCTGGTTTATCAAGCGCGAACAAGCAGATGCAGTCGGCTACTTTGGCGCCGATGCCGGGCAGCGTCTGCAGCGCTTGGTGTGCTGTTTCGTAAGGCTGCAGGCGTTGGTTAATCAGCCAGTCATCCGCATGGCTGGCGATCAAGCGGGTGGATTCCACTACATAACTCGCCCTGTATCCGAAGCCCAGTTTTCGGAGATCATCAGCGGATCGTTCCGCGATACATGCTGCGGTTGGGAAGAGACATGCTCCTGATGGCGTGGGTTCACCATATTCGCTGCGAAGCCGATTGACCATACCGGTAATGCGGGCGATGTTGTTGGCGCTGCTGCAAATGAAACTGATGAGGCACTCAAAGGGATCCATCCGCAGCACACGTAGTCCGGGAAATGCCTTGGCGATATCTGCCAACCGCGGGTCTGCCTGTATCCAATGATTGATGAGCGGCTGCAGGAGTGTGTCGAGTTGGAAATAGCTGCGGACGTCGTTTATGGAGGCGTCACCGTAATTCACAGTGCAGATGATGTCATCGGGTGTTTGTTCGAGCTGTATATCTGAGTTAGCGATGATACCGCTCCATATCTTGTCATCGCAGCGCTGCCATAGAAAACTCATGCCACAGTTAAGGGTAACATCGAGCCGGAGTTCGTTTGGAGGGGCACCCAAACGGAAGCTATTCTTCTTCAAGGCATTCTGCATAAGGGTGATCAAGCGCATAGGCAAGTAATGCTAATTCGCGCTTAACGCTGAAATGCCGCACATTCACATGCGAAGGCACGTTAATGATGGTGGCGGCGAAGTTGAGTATACCTTCTACTCCAGCCTCAACGAGCATATCTGCAACTGGCTGAGCCGCTTGAACAGGCACAGTAATGATGCCCAACCGGGCACAGATGCAGTTATTAACTTCCTGTATGTGGTCAATCGAATGGATGGTGATGCCAGCCAGCGTGCGGCCGATTTTGTCAGGATCATTATCGAACACCGCTACGATATTGAAGCGCATTCGCCGGAGCGCATCGTATTCGGCCAAAGCGCTGCCGAGTTTACCAGCACCGACCAAAAGTACCGAATGTTCATGGTCGGTATTCATAATCTGCGCAATTCGTTCGCGAAGGTGCTTAATGCTGTATCCTACACCCGGTGTTCCAAAATCACCAAAATAGCTTAGGTCTTTACGGAATTGTGCGGCACTAAAGCCGGTAGCCTTTTGCATTTCGCTAGACGAGATGCGTGTTATCCCCAGCGTATCGAGGTCGGTCACGATACGCAGGTATGTAGCCATGCGCTCAAGTGTTGCTTGAGGAATCGCTTTCGATTTGCTCGTAGGGCTCATTATATGCATCTACCTCTAGGGTGGTCTACATATATTATACAGGGCGAATCGCTGTCTGTGCAATTTTTCACAATATGTAACATGAAGGATTTACTGCTGGTTACGTGCAAATATAACAAGAGTGTTGAACCTAAGGAGTTATGAGATGAAGCGATCTGATGTTCATATCCGAGACCCGTTTGTAATTGTCGATAAACCTAATCAAAGATACGTCATGACCGGGACACTAGGTCAGGGATATAACGTGATGACAAGCCCTGACTTGGAAAACTGGGAAGGGCCGTTTACGGCATTTAAGCCCCAACCAGGATTCTGGGCTGAAAATGATTGGTGGGCACCAGAGATCCACGAGTATAAGGGGAATTTCTATCTATTCGGCACCATTCACAGCTCTAAGCGCCGTAGGGGTACTCAGATATTTAAGAGCAGCTCACCAATGGGGCCCTTTGCGCCAATCTCGACATATCCTGTGACACCTGCAGAATGGGAGTGTCTTGACGGCACTTTATATATAGACAAGAAGGGTAACCCATGGATAGTTTTCTGCCACGAATGGGTTCAAACTGTGAATGGTGAAGTGTGTGCGATGCCGTTAAGTGCTGACCTCACCCATGCCGTAGGCGCTCCGAAACTGCTGTTTAGGGCTGGTGACGCCAAATGGTGCGTCACTTTCCCATGGCCGAATAATAACAACGGTAAGGTGACAGACGGTTGCTTCCTGCATCGGATGCCAAACGGACACCTTATCATGTTATGGAGCAGTTTTACCTCTGAGGGATACTGTCAAGCGGTGGCTCATTCGATGAGTGGTGAGATAACCGGACCTTGGATTCAAGA